>NZ_KE992784.1 GCF_000466485.1 [Clostridium] symbiosum ATCC 14940
TAAAACAGGTAGTGAAACTTGACACTACCTAAAAACGGCCGGAGGTAAATCATATGGAATTCAGAGAGCAATTAATGGAACTGAGAAAGCAGAGAGGCTGGTCACAGGAACTGCTTGGGGCAAATATCGGTGTGACGAGGCAGACCGTATCAAAATGGGAGACGGGTGACACCACACCTGAGCTTGCGAAACTGATAGAATTAAGCAGTTTATTTGAAATCTCAGTTGACCGGCTGATAGGGATAGAGGAACGCAAGGTTACGGCGCCTGTATATATTCATGAGACCGGATGGAATTATGAATATAAGAGTAAAACCACATTCTGGGGACTGCCGCTGGTTCATATTAATGTGGGGAGAGGTCTGCGCCGTGCAAAAGGAGTGATAGCGGTGGGGAACTGTGCGGTCGGAATTATAAGCACAGGCGGTTTATCAGCCGGAATCATTTCAATTGGAGGATTATCGGGAGGAATTGTCTCGATTGGAGGACTTTCAATTGCATTGCTGCTCTCCGTGGGAGGGATGTCAATCGGAACCATAGCGCTGGGCGGCCTGGCGGTTGGATATTTTGCAGCCGGCGGTCTGGCACTTGGCGTTTACTCACTCGGCGGATGCGCCGCCGCATCCAGGGTAGCGGCCGGAGGAGCGGCCAGAGGTGTGATTGCCATCGGCGATCAGGTCAGGGGGACTGTCGAATTTCCACTGAAGAACGGCGTATCCTCAGTAGAGATAAGGCAGGCAATTCTTGATAAGTTTCCCGGCACCTGGAAATGGCTGGTCAGGCTGTACGGCACCCTCGGCCGCTGAGAGCGCCGTACAGACCGTGTGTTTACTGCCATTTATACCGTCTGTATGGAATTACGTTCCTGATTCTCCCGGTATCATCATCCGGATTGCCGGGGAAAGTCGCAATTCATCCTCCTGTATACCATGGCTGAGCAGATAATTTTCAGCCCTGTGGAACAGGCGGATGGTCATTTCCCTGACAATCAGGGAGCATTCCCGGAAGCGGTTCTGCCCGATACACTCCGCTATTGCTTTAGTAAATTCCTCGTCAGCCTTTTCAAGCCAGGCCGTTTCTTTATGGGAAGTCCTTAATGGATAGCCCCAGAGAAAAAGCCCGTATATTTTTGAATAGATATGGCGGCCCCCTTTTATGGGGCAGTACATTGCGATACAAAGGAGAATGTGCCACAGTGAAAATGCACATCTGCCGGAGCGCAGGTTTTCTTCCAGCCTGCAAAGCAGGCTGCTTTTCTCGTCGGGCGTAAGCCGGAGAAAAGTGGCGCAGGCGGCTTCTTCACATGAAAGGATGATTAATTCAAATACCTGGAAGAAAAGGGCAAGATTGCGCCGGACGGCAGGTGTTGAGAAATCGGGAGTTTCGGTACTGGCCGGGCATACGCGGGTTCCAATTCCGTTGACTGATTCCACTGCCCTGAACCGGCTGAGCACATCAATGGTCCTGCGCATGGTACTGACGGAAACCTGATATTCTCTGGCCATTTTCTCATAGGAAGGAAGATATGGCGTCTCACGGTATTTACCCAGATAGATTTCATGCAGGAGCCGCAGCGAAAGACTGTAACAAATCTGAGGGCGGCCGTAATAAATTCTCCAGATAAATGGAATTTGCCCGGCGGCCGGTGTTATATTCTGCGTGATGTAACTAATAGCCCGTTCCGTGGTGTTTTTCTGGAAAGCAAAGAGCGTGCTGCGGAGCCTGTCCCAGTCCCTGTTCATTGTGCAGTCAATTATTTCCCCAATTCCTTTATCTACCAGCCATAATAGGGATGACAACAATTGCCGGAGCCTATATTGAAGACCGCCAGAGAGTGGCCGGCTGCCTGGAGAAGATTGGGTATTCTTCCAAGCATCTCATGTCTCTGATCAACGATATACTGGACATGTCAAAAATTGATGCAGGGAAAATGAAAATTGCGCATGAGGCATTTGACTTGAAGACGGTTGCCGAATCCATCACCTCCATTATCTATCCTCAGGCGGTTGAAAAGGGGCTTCTCTTTACCGTACCGCTGATTGAGCTGACCGAGACGGTTATGATTGGGGATGCGATGAGGCTGAACCAAATTCTTCTTAATCTGCTGTCCAATTCACTCAAATTTACGCCGAAGGGCGGCACGATCCGTTTGGAAATAAGGCAGATACAGCGGAAACGCAGCCGGGTGCGCCTGGGCTTTACGGTCTGCGACACCGGCTATGGCATGAGCAGGGAATTTATGAAACGCCTGTTCACTCCGTTTGAACAGGAGAGTGTGGCTGCCGGACAGAAGTTCGGGGGAACCGGTCTTGGAATGGCAATTACCAGGAATCTGGTGATGCTGATGGGCGGAACAATCTCCGTGAAAAGCGAATTGGGGAAGGGGACTGCTTTCTCGGTGGAACTGGACTTTAACATTCCGGAAAGCAGTGATAACACGGAGGAACAAAAGCCGCCTGCCATGGAGTCACTGAAGGTGCTGGTATCGGATGACGATCGCAACAGCTGCATCCATGCATCTCTTCTTCTGAAAAATCTGGGGATACGTTCCGATTGGGTTCTGACCGGAGAGCAATGCGTAGAGAAAGTCAGGATTGCCCATCAGATGGGGGAAGAGTATGATGTCTGCCTGGTGGACCTGAAGATGCCGGATATGGACGGGATTGAAGTGACAAAAAGAATAAGGGAGATTGCAGGTCCGGATACAACAATTATTATTATAACATCTTACGACTGGGGCACTATAGAGCAGAATGCACGTTTGGCCGGGGCAAATGCGTTTCTGGCAAAGCCGATTTTTGCGTCCACACTGTATAATACCCTGCTTTCGGTGACGGGGATCAGCAGAACGGTGATGCTGCCGGAGGAGGGCCCCCAGTCGGAGCATCCGGAACTGGCGGGCCGCCATGTACTCCTGGCGGAAGATAACGAGCTGAACAGGGAGATTGCGGTGGAGCTGCTGAAAATGACCGGCATTACCGTGGATTATGCGGAAAACGGGAAGATAGCCCTGGAAAAGTTCTTACTATCCGGTGACAGCTATGATTTGATATTGATGGATATGCAGATGCCCGAGATGGACGGATACCAGACGGCGGAGGCGATCCGTAAATCGGGACATCCCAGGGCAGCCGATATCCCCATCATTGCCATGACGGCTGATGCGTTCCATGAGGATGTGGTACGGGCCTATGCGGCAGGAATGAACGGACACCTGGCAAAGCCGATCAATCCGGCCCTGCTTTATCAGACGCTGGCCGGGAAGATAGAAACTGCCCGCTGACGCAAAAGAAATATATTAATCAGAGCTTGATATTGACACGCAAAGAATCTTGTTGTATAATTATAAACAGATAATAAAGGGGATTTAAGTGATTGATTTGATTAAAAAGAATGAAAAAATCGTTTAAATCTGACTATTATAAGCAAGGAGGTGAACAGTATGCCAATGTATAGACTTAATATCCATTATAAGGAAGAAGATTTACAGATGATTGCCAGAGCTCATATTACAATAGCAGCGGTAAAGCATACTGCCAACGATTGTTTAGAAAGTAGAATGGGAGATGGGCCACATGGAACATCAGCCAGCTGATGGCTGGCAGGAACAGAGGTAATAAAGAGATACGGTAACTGATGTAGTAAAAGAATTTGAGTGTAGTACGGAAAGATAGAAAATAATAATTAGGAAAAGAGAGAAAGCAGAAAAGAAAGCAGTATAGAGTATTAAGAATAAACGATAAGTAATAAGTATTGAGTAATATGTAAATATGTAACAATTGAATAAGAATCATTAAGCTGTACTGTAACTATTAATCAAACTATAGGAATAAATTAGAGCAATATATTGATATAGCAATATAGTGTTACGGTAAACTAAACGTATTAGTATAGTAATAAAATAATAGTATAGTATAACATTAGTAAATATAAACGGAAGAACTGTCGTACTGACAGTCAGAAAACAAAAGAAATTATAATCGTTTAGACTCCAACCACTGTCAATTGGTTGGAGTCTTTTTTGGCTCTTTGTATTCGGGAATGCTGACTTGAAAAAGTAAATTCCAGTGCAAGAC
>NZ_KE992785.1 GCF_000466485.1 [Clostridium] symbiosum ATCC 14940
TCTCCAATTTATTGCACTGTTAACTAAATGACATTGGTTCATATGGTTTTCTCCCACGAGGTGTTTTCGTGCGCTTTCTGCACAAAAATCCCGAGTTATACGGAGGCGCTGCGGGCCTGTCTGAGCCGGTTAAAGAAAAGACCGGGCAGACTTTTTTCCCATCTGCCTGGTCTTCTTTTTCTGTTGAAGGCGATGACCTGTGCGCGGAGCGTGCAGGTTATCGTTATTATATGATACGGGGCGGCCGACGGCCTGTTTTCCCCTACCGGTTCGTAAATATGTCCACTACCGCATGGAAGATCTTTGTTAATACCCTCCACATTCTTGTGAACGGACCAACCTCCTCATCCTCCGCATCCTCCATATCGGAGATATCGGTGGCCTCGTCATCGTCACTGATTTCATCCGTCCGGAGTATAATCTGCAGGCTGTGGGGCGAAGGATTTTTCGATGAAGTAAAGGAAATTTTGTCTGCCTCCGGATCAATATTGAGGAAATTATTTTCATCCTCGTATTTATCCAATTGCTCATCCAGCGTATCCTTCATGCCCTCGCTGGCCGTTCTCACCGCCGTGATACTGTCGAGCGTGGTCAGACTCTTATCGAGCAGCCCACGAAGGCCCTCCAGGCTGTTCTTCGTACCTGCATCAAGGGAATCACCTGCTGCTATCATGGTCGTGTTTACAAGGCTCAGCATGTCATGTGTGCTGCCCATTGCCCTGGTCAGGCGGTTCATAAGTTCCTGTGTGTCCGCCAGTGAATCCAGCATGGAGGGAACATAACTGTCTGCCGTGTCAATTAGTACTCTCGTATCGTCAAGAAGATTGATCAATTCATCGGTCACGCTTCTGAGCGCTGAGACTGTGGAGGCTGTTTTGTGTCCAACATTCCCAACATCACTGCATACGGCGTTGATTTTTCCAATTACCTGAGCCGCGGACTGCTGCACAGCGGTGCCGTCCCCGATCATGGCCTGAATTTTCTGGAGAATAGCGCCCACTTCCGCCGGATAGGAGGTTCCGGACAGTGACTGGAGTACTTCCTCCACATTGTCGGCATATGGGTCCAGTTCCTCACTCCATTCGTCAAAACTCACATTGTTCACTCCACCGCTTCCCGGAAGGCCGGAAGGGCCGCCCTGCAGGGCGCTCAAATCCGACTCAGCGCCGAATGCCTGAATCTGCGCTTCCCCGTCACTCTTCTGTGCCTGTGGAGCGCTTTCCGTATCCGTATCTTTCGATGGCAAAGATTTTCCGGCATTTTCCGGTGTTTCCGGAACGGATGCATTCTCCATTTCTGTCGTTTTTCCGGCTTCTTCTACGGTTTCCGTTCCTGCCGTGATTTCCGTTCCTGCCGGATTTTCCGTTCCTGCTGTGCTTTCCGTTCCTGACGTACTTTCCGTTCCTGACGTGCTTTCCGTTCCTGACGTGCTTTCTGTTCCTGACGGATTTTCAGCGCCTGTTGGTTTTTTTGTCTCTTCTGGTTTTGTTTCTTCTGGTTTTGTCTCTTCTGGTTTACCCGTGTTATCACTGCCGGGAGCCGTATTTTCTGCTCCCACAGAACCGGCTGGTTTTTTCTTTCTGTTATATCGGAAGGAATCAGCCGACTTAAGGCTCTCCTCCAGCCTTTCCAGATCGTCGGATGCCAGTCCGTAAGCGCCTGAACTTCCTCCGAGCTGGCCTGCCAAAGCCTCCAGAATCTGCTGTATCTCCGCTGTCTGCTGACTGATCGCAGCCGCCAGCTGCTTCTGCTCTTCCTCTGTGATTCCCTTACCGATTCTGTCCGACATCGTGTTCAGGGAATTCTTCAGTCCTCCCAGCCTGTCATACAGCCGATCCAGCTCATCCTGGGTATCCTCCATTGTGTTGTAGATAGCATCCATATTGGCATTGATATCCGTCACCGCGTTTCTGGCTGTTTCCAGGTATGGAATGACCCTGGAGGTCTGTTCGGTAACTGAGGCCAGATCATTCAGGGCCTGGGTTGACAGAGCTTCTATCTGCTTCCTGTTCCCATTTATCTGCCCTCTGGCGTCATCAAGGGAATTCAAGCCTCCCTTCACCTGGGTTACATCCATTTTCATGGCTTCCATTGAGCGCAGAAGCTGGTTCATGCTGTCGTACATTTTATCGCCGTCCTCGCGCCAGGTATCCTTCGCCTCTTTTAAATCCTTAATATTATTTAACGCATCCATTGTGCCGGGCACCATCATCATGATAATCCCCACACTCTCATAATCATCGGTGCCGATACGCACTGTATAGTCCCCGTCTTCACCCGGAAGGGCGGCAAACATAACCACGGTATTATTTCCCACCGACTGGAGCTGGGAGCCAGGGGCGTCCACACTGTAACATTTTTCCATATCCACCGGGACTACTACGGTCAGTATCATATTATTCTTGTAATAAGCCCTGGCCGCCTTGTTGGCAAATGCCTTGACATTAATTTCCACAAGACCGGATGCGCCGGACAGCTTTGACGCGTCGGCCTCCACCCCATTCAGCTTATATGAAATATCAAATGTCCACGGAAGCTCTGTCGTGCCGTCCGGCATCGTACACTGGTAATAAAACCGTTTGCTGCCCTCCGGAAGCTGCCAGGTAACGCTTCCGTCACCCAATTCGGGTTCTGTCTTATCTGTCATATTGACTACCTTGTCATAGACTCCGTAATCTGTATAACGCTCCACGCCGTTGGTACTGCATCCTTTCACTACGTTGACCGTTGTCATGTTTCCGTAATAGTCCATATTGACATACATCGTTTCGTCGACCTGAACACGGGGAGCCGCCGCCCTGACAGGCGATGCCACACTCATGGACAGCGTGACTGCCGCCATTAATACTGCTGTTTTTCTTCTATGTCTCATGACCTTCAAGCCTCCTTCTTATCCTCGCCGCTGCCGTTTTTTCCGGGTTTCACTTTTCCCGCCATTCTTCTGAACCGTTCCCGCCTTCTCATTCTCCGCTTCTCAAAGAATTTCCGGATCCGTTCAAACTCATTATCCATCAGGATATTGTCGAACAGCACGAGAAAGGCCGGCAGCAGGGTGCATACCAGAAGCATGCTCATCCACGCTCCTCTTCCTATCAGATGTCCCAGATCTCCGATGGCGGCCACCGAAGAAATATTGTATAAAATATAACCAACTATAGTCAGGATTGAGCCGGATGTAAGGATAGCCGGAATGCTCATGTTAAGAGCCTGGATAGCTGCCTCCCTCTTTTCCGCCTGCTTCCTGCATTCCAGATAATTGTTCGTGGTCAGAATCGCGTAATCTACCGTGGCTCCGAGCTGAATACAGCTTACGATGATATACCCCATGAAAATCATCGTATCTCCCTTAATATAGGGAACTGCCATATTAATAAAAATCGCCACCTCGATGGGGATCATGATGATCACCGGTATGGCCACCGATTTGAAACTGAACATCACTACAAAGAAGACGCCTAACAGCGACAGAACATTCACTCTGCTGTAATCCTTTGTGATTGTCGTCTCAATATCCTGGGTGGAAGGTGTCGTTCCCACCAGGTAGGAATTTTCCGGATAATATTTTTTCATCAATGCCTGAATCTCATCGGAACACTGATAGGCCAGCTTGCTCTCGCCCTTGCTTCTGACGTAAATCAGGATTCTGGAATAGTCATTCTTATGTAGCTGCTCCGTAATGCTTTTTGGAAGAAATTCCTCCGGCACACCATCCGGAAGAGAGCCGGCCATCGAGGTTACGGATTTTGTATACGCAAGTGCTTCCACTTCGTCGGTAAAAGCTTTTTCATCTATCAGCGAAGTGTTCGGCACCAGGGCCATCATCATATTGCTGCGGCCGAATTTGGCATTGATCAGTTGCTCGTCGTCATAAACCTTTGTTCCCTCACTGGCTCCCACCGCATCATTACCGAACAGAAAACGATTCATATTCTGCGCCGTATAAGCCGGTATCACGAATATTGCGACAAAAATCAGCACGCCGTACCGGATACGGTAAATCCCGCGGCTGAGCTTATCAAATCCCGGCATAAATGAACGGTGTCCCGTTTTTTCAATCATCGGCGTCAGCCTCAGTATCATGGCCGGCATGAAGAATACCACCGTCAGCAGGCTGAAGATTATACCTTTTGCCAGTACGATTCCCATGTCAAATCCGATATTAAATTTCATAAAGGCCAAAACAATGAATCCCACGATCGTTGTAAGGCTGCTGGCGAAAATGGAATTCAGCGCTTCATTGATGGCATTCGTCAGAGCCGTCATCTGATCCAGACCTTTATTTTTTTCCCTGGTAAACGCATGAATCAGGAAAATGGAGTAATCCATCGATACCGCAAGCTGAAGGACGGCCGACACGCTGTTGGTCAGGAATGAGATTTCCCCCAGGAAAATGTTGGTTCCTTTGTTGATCAGTATCGCCACTCCCATGACAATCAGATACAAAACCGGTTCAAACCAGGAGTTTGTCGTCAGGCAGAGAATAATAAAGATCATCAGTACGCCAAGAGTAAGTATCAGCTTCATCTCTTTCGTCACATTCTCGGCCAGCGATTTATTCTGCACCGCCATGCCCACATAATGGCCCTTTTCCCCGGTGATTTCCTGCATCGCATCAATCGCCCTGGAGGTTTTCCGGCTGGTGTCGCCTTTTTCAAAGACGATATCCATGACGGCAGAACCGTCTTTATAGTAATCATCAATACTGTTGAAGTTGATAAATGCGTCGGAAGAAAAGACATCCGTTCCGGTATCCAGCCACATGATCTGATCCACACCGTCAACCTTTTCCAGCTTATCCTTATACTGCTTAGCTTCATACAGTGTTACATCTTCAATCATAACCCGTCCGGTACCCGGATAGCCGAATTTCTCTTCCATCAGATCCAGTCCGGCTTTAGACTGTACCGTGTCCGGAAGATACCGTGTGAGATCATAATTGATATTGACAAAGGGAGCCGCCAGCATTGAAAGAAGCACGGCTATCACAAATACAATCTCAATGGCCCGGCTTCTCTCTATGATGAATACAGGAAGAGAAAAGGAACCCTTTTTTTCTTCAAGCTGTTTTCTTTTATCACGCAAAAATTTCAGTCTCATGTTTCCCTGCTCCTGTCTGTTTCCTGCTGCATTCACGGCCCTGCTGAAAATTCAGCGCCGTATAAATGGCAGCCGTTACCTCATAAAAATCACCATATAATAATCTTTTCCATTGACCTTTTCATGGGCAAGCCCCATCTCTTTATAATAAACCGCACGATCGGAACGCTTCTTTTCATCACTGTTATGGTTTCTCAACAGCTTATCCTCAGCCGCATCCGCTCCGTCGCAGTTCATCAGATAGACTTCCATAATGCGTCTGCCGCTGTTATAGCCGATTGCTTTCAAATACTCGCTCAGTGTGCCCTCATCCGGTATTTTTCCGCTGCCGTAGCCCTTTGTCCTGGCCATTTGAAGACGATGCTCCGCAATCTCCTGCAGCCTGCCGTTTATGACATAGCTTGCATCCTTGTCATAATTTTTTTTATCGTCCTCGTAATAATCGTCTTCCTCGTCACCGTCAAACGAATCCTCTTTCAATTCATTCAGATTGTCGGCAAGTGCCTGAAGCTCCGTATTATAAAAGCCGACCGGAAAAGCTCCGCCGCCCGTGTTTTTCTCGCGCCTGGCACTCGCAAAGCTGCCATCCGCATTGAACGTATACTGGGTTTCATCTTTCCTCAGAGTACTGTTCTGCATTGTGCCGTTATCGCGGAAATAATAGTGTTTGCCGTCCACCTTTTTCCATCCGGTGGCCATAATGCCCGATTCATCCAGATAATACCAGGCATCGCCCTCACGGAACCAGCCCGTCTGCCTGTTCCCGTCCTCTCCAATCCTGTACCAGTTTCCGTCTGCCTCCAGCCAGCCCGGCGCGGCCGCCGTACCGCTCTCAGTTATGTATTTCCATCTTCCTTCATTATCCTGCTGCCAGCTTCCGCTGTCTGCCATTGCAGGCACTGTCATTCCAAGTGTTAGTGCCAGGCAGAGTGCCGCTCCCGGGAACAATCTTAATTTCTTCATTTTTCCTGAATCCATCTTTTTATTTCTATATAAGTTATTCTCATTATTCATCTGGTTTCCACTCTTTCTTCATGAATATGGGGCAGGGCCGTGAATAGTAACCCCGGCCCAAGCGTATCTGCAAGCCGTCAGCCCTGTGGTGTAGAAAATTTATTTTCTTCCCATTCGGCTTTTCTCTCTTCCGACACTGCCCGGATCATTGCCGCCACTTCTCTGTCCGTAAAATGGCTGCTGTCGATCATCAGGTCGTAGCTGCTTCTGTCCCCCCACTTTTTCTTAGCGTAATAGTTATAATAATTTCTTCTGATTTTATCGGCCTGACGGACAAGATAAAGAGCCTCCTCCCCGTCTGTCTCATACCGCCTTCTGATTTCCTCAACCCTGGCCTCCAGAGGCGCATAGATAAATACGGATATCAGCCCCTCCTGCTTCTCCAAAACCTTATCGGCACATCTGCCTACAATGACGCAGGAGCCTGCATCTGCATATTTTCTAATCAGTTCAGACTGAATCGCAAAAAGTGTATCATTCATCGGTTTTCCATATCCTGTATATTGATTTGACTTCGCAGGAACTTTAAAAAGAAAACGGTTGGCCTTCATCTCGTCAGCCTCTTCCAGTTCTTTTGTCTCAAAACCGCTGCGGCAGGCCGCCTCTTCAATTAAATGCCTGTCATAACACGGAACCTCCAGCTCCTTTGCTAAAAGCTCACCGATTCGCCTGCCTCCGCTGCCAAATTCCCTTCCTATGGAAATAATGATTTTATTCATCTTTATTCCTCCTAAACAACATTCAATATGTTAATTGACATTTGTTTATTTATAAGCTATAATGCATTATACTAACTCATGGAGATTTATACAATAATCATTTTTTCATTCCCAATCTAATAAACAACACTTTTGTCTTGTATGTTCATTAACAATAATTTTTGTGCAAAATAGACAAAAAGGGACAATTGTTAAATTCCCGTTAAGAAACATTTTTAAAAAGGAGAAACGTCATGAAAGAAGAGAAAAAAGAAGAAACTATTGACCGGCGGATCAGGAAAACACGCCGGCTCTTAAGAGAATGCCTGACCGCCCTTCTGAAGGAAAAAAAGGTTCAGGATATTACGGTAAGGGAAATTGCCGATATGGCAGACATCAATCGTGGAACCTTTTACCTGCATTATAAAGATGTCTTTGACTTGATGGAACAGATTGAGAATGAGTTATTAAAAGAACTGGAAGATATGCTGAACCACCACCAGGCTCAGGATTTGTTATCCCGGCCTTCCCTGATATTTGCCGAGCTATATCCCCTTGTGCAGGATAATGCCGACATTGTCTCGATTCTGATAGGCGAAAACGGCGACTTGAATTTTGTCAACCGTTTAAAGCACATCGTGCGTGAAAAATGTCTGAAAGACTGGATGGCGCTGAAACCGCTGCGTAATTCGAACGCTTTTGAAGCTTACTATGCTTTTATTGTTTCCGGATGTATTGGAATGGTTCAGTACTGGTTAAGTTCCGGAATGAAGGAAAGTGCGGAGGAGCTTGCTTATATGACGGAGAATATTATATTAAATGGGATACGGGTGCTGGAGAAGGAAGCAAAATAGATTTAACGATATCCTGTACGCTCCGCGCACAGGTCACCGCCTTCAATTAAACAGATGGGGCCGCCGGGGCTCGGCCCCGTCCACCGGCCTGCGGCCGCTGATTGTTAACCCTGGAACGGAAGACACAGTCAACCGTTCTCATCACACCGTCTCCGGTCCGTTCCGGACGCGTTCTCCATTCTCAACTCCCGCCTCATATGGATCCGAAACAATTTTATCCCCTTCCGACAGCCCGTCAAGAATTTCCGTTCTCCCGTTTTCCGTCCGTCCCGCTTTAACGGCAACCGCTTCTGCTTTCCCATTCTTATCTCTGTAAACGATTGCTCTTTTTCCATCCGGAACAATTGCGGAGACGGGAACTGTCAGCACATCCTTCGCTTTGATTATCCGGAAGGTGACATCCGCCTGCTGTCCGGCGCCGAACCCGGTATTAAAAATACCCGGTTCCACTCCTTGCATTGCCTCTTCCCATGGTTCCAGCTCCACCTGGCAGCGGCTTTCTTCAAGTCCTGTGGAGGACTTCTCCCGCCCTTACCTGGCTTCCCGGTTTAAAAGGGACATCCGACACACTCCCTGCTGCCGGGGCGCTTAATATCATACTGTGAACAGGCGTCAACTCTGCCTGGACGGTAAAACTCTTTTCCAGGTTCCCATATCTGACCACTTCCATTTTAGCCGTGACCGGCTTAAACAGCGAAATCCCAAATACAGCGAGGCAGATAACCACAATCAATGCCGCCAGTATTTTTTTGTATTTCTTTTTCATATAGCCGCCCTCCATTTATTCTTCGCTGCAGCTTCGCCGTCCTCTATTCGCGCTCCCTCAAAAATTCTGCCGGGAGTATTTTTTTAAGCTTCCGGTGCAGTGCCGCGGAACCCAGAAGCGCGGAGCATGCGGTGAGGCCTGCCGCAGCGAGCAGCGCATTTGCATCCAGCACTTTGGGAATTGTGTACATGTCGCAGGACATTGTGGCTGATATCAGGCGGCTGGCCAGATATGACAGCGGGATTCCAAGAACGACAGAGCCCGCCGCCAGTACCCATTGTCCTGCCGACAATACATCCAGGCATTCTTTGCTGTTTAACCCCAGGAGCATGAGAACGGAAAGCTCCCGTTTCAGCTCCTCATACCGGATCAGAGAGCTGACATAAATCACCGCAAATCCAATTGCCAGTCCCATCAGAGACATGGAAAACATAATCCCGCTCATACTGTTCATGACGGCCCGGTACTGGGAGGCCCTCTCCTGCCTGCTCTGAATCAGGGAGACAGCTCCTTTTCCCTGCAGTTCCTGCCGAAGGTCTTTAAGAACACCGCGGGAGGCTTTGAGGTAAACGCCGGTAAAACCGTCTTTATAAGCGCTCACAGCGGCCGCCCCCTGATAAGATGCGTAGGCATAGCTGCCCATATACTGCGCTATAATATCAGTGACAACTGCTTCTGTCTCTTTCTTTTCCGTGTAAGCAGTGCGTATCTCTACGGAACCTCCCCGTTTGACTCCCAGCTTTCCTGCCATATGTTCCGAAAGGACGATTCCTTCTTCTTTTACTTTTACACGCTGTCCGTCCGGACGGTACAGATGAATCAGCTCCGCATCCATATCAATTCCCTGGAGGGTACAGTCAACTTTTCCCTGCGGGCCTGCCAGTGTAACCGGAAACTCAATGATTCCCTCAGAAATCAGGATTCCGGGATCCCGGACCGCTTCCAACGCGTCGAGACGGCTGACCGGATGGCTGAAATATACCATAATGTCCTGCTTTTGTGTCTTTTCCCAGTAATCAATGATAAAAACATCAAACAACGCATTCATCGATACGAGAGTCGCCGTAATCATATACGCGGCTGCCATACCCGCCAGGGAAAAACAGGTTCTCCTGGGATTTCTGGCCAGACTTCTGAGTCCCATCAGTCCCGGTATTGTAAGTATCTTTACAACACCGGGAATTTTTTCCAGAAAAGAATTTCTCACAGCGCCGGGGGCAGCCGGACGCAGCGCCCTGGCAGGCTCCGTCTTCCACATGGAGCCTGCGCTAATCCATGAGACAGACGCGCAAAAGACGGCAGCGCCAAATGTTCCCGTCAGCATATATGCGGCTGACAGAGGCGCTGATACGGACGGCAGCTTGAAATACACCCGGTAATAATCTGCCATCGGATCCGCCAGTATATATCCGAGCGCCGTTCCGAGAATGCCTCCTGCCGCGCCGATAACGGCTCCATATAAAAGGTAGTGGAACCGAATCTGCCATTTCGAAATTCCCAGGGCCATCATCGTACCGATCTGTGTCCTCTGCTGCTCCGTCATACGGCTCAGTGTAATATATAAAACGACAGCCGCCACCGAAAGAAATAGGAGGGGAATCACGCCGGACATTTTTTCAAGCTGTTTGATTTCCTCACCGACCATGGCGGCGCCGGTCTGATCCGCTCCCTCATAAACCGAAATCAGTCCGTAGGCCTCCAGAAGCTGTTCCGCCGCATCTTCCACACGCTCCCATTCCACTCCGCTTTCCAAGCGTATCAGAAAGCTGTTCGCCCTGTTTTCCTTCCCCAGAAGCCGGGCAATGGTCCGGTAGGAGGCAAATGCAGCATCATAAGTCTCCGGGCTTGGTAACAATTCATTCCTGTCGCGGATCATATAGATATTTTCAGGTGTTGTGCCGATTCCGGTTATCTTCATCGGGACCTTTTTTCCAGCAACCACAATCTTAATAGTGTCTCCCGGTTTCAGGCCTCTGGCTTTTGCCATGCTTTCCCCCAGTATCAGCTCCTGCTTTCCCTCCCCAGGCATCATTCCTCTTGTGAGCAGGGGCCGGTTCATCTGGCCCTCCGACCACGAGACAAGGTGCAGCTCAGCCTCGCCCTCCACATCGGCCAATTCCACATTCTGCACGAGACGCCCTTCTGCAGCGGAAACTCCGTCCAGCCCTTCCAGCCTGGACGCCGCCCGGAGATCCGTATCTGCCGTATCTGCAAAACCGTCACAGTAATCCGTATTCCTGAAAAATGTATCCCTGGACAGCACCATGTTATCATAGCAAAGTCCCAGAACACTGTATCCGCACAGACCGATTGCTACAATCAGTATACAAAGTATGTAGGCAGACAGGGAGGTCCGGATATCACGGAGCATTTTTTTGAATAAAATAACTGCCATATCCGTCCCTCCCTCTTAAACCGCCCGGCTCTGCCAGGCCGCCTGTTCCTGCCCGCACCGCCGGCATAAAAAGACGGCGCTTACCAGTCGAGTTCCTCCGCCGTGCATGGCGCTTCATTGTCCTCTATTCGTATCAGTTCTCCGTCTTTCATATGAAATATACGGTCAGCCACACGGGCCATCTCGGGATTATGCGTGATTGTCATCACAGGACAGTTAAGCCGCTTCCTGACGTCTAAAAGCAGCTTTACAACCGCAATGCTGTTTTTACTGTCCAGAGCGCCCGTCGGCTCATCGCAGAGAAGCAAATCCGGTCTTTTGACAACCGCCCTTGCAACAGAAATACGCTGCTGTTCCCCACCGGAAAGCTGAGACGGAAAGTGACCTGCCCGCTCCTCCAGACCGACCATGGCGAGCGCCTCATCCGCCTTCATCGCACTTTTCACAAGTGACGCCGCCAGTTCCACATTCTCCCTGGCCGTAAGCGACGGAATCAGATTAAAGAACTGAAATACAAAGCCGACTACATCACGCCGGTAAAGCGCAAGCTGATCCAGCGTCTTATCCGTCACATTCTGATTACCGTACCACATCGCTCCGGAGGTTGGGCGGTCCATACCTCCGACTATATTCAGAAGTGTGGATTTACCGGAACCGGAAGGCCCCAGCACCACGATAAATTCTCCGCGCCTGATTTGAAAGGAAACATTTTTCAGGGCGTTCACGATTACATCCCCCGACTCGTAACGCATGGAGAGCTTTTCGGCATTCAGAATCACTTCCCCGCACGGTTCACCATCACTGCTATTCTTTTTTATAAGCAATCTGCTTAAACCACCTTTCCCATATGTAAAAGTTTCGCATCATATCCTCCAAACAAGCGGCTTTCCCCTTCTCTGACTGTCATGCATATACACATCGGTAATCCATGTGAGCAATTCTTCATTAGACCGTTAGGGAAATTGACTAAATCGTTACAGTTCAGCCTTCGGCTAAAAAAACAGCGAAAACACCTCGCGGAATACATCATGGCTGAACGGTTACACTAAATCAGTCAATTTAATTGTATCGCATTGACTGATTTTTACAAGGGGAAGGAGAAATTTTCTCAGATATTTCTCTGCATGATGAGCGTCTGCTAAGTTACTGTTCACACGGTTGTGTCATTTAGTTAAGCAGGTGAGGACGCCGCCGCTGGCCTGCGGCCGCTGATTGTCTCACACGTTAAGTACGGAGGGCGGACCTTGTCCGGTGTCGCGAAAACCTTCGCCTGAGTCTT
>NZ_KE992786.1:0-511 GCF_000466485.1 [Clostridium] symbiosum ATCC 14940
TTCCGCTTCCTCCCGTGTTATTGGTATTTCCGCCGCCATTTCCATTGTTGCCGTTTCCGTTGTTACCGTTATCTCCGTTATCATTTTTCTTTTCGGATTTTGCGGATGCTTCGGGCGGGCTGGCTGCCTCTGTTTCTGTGTCGTCCCCGCCGTATGGTATAATCGGAAGAAGCTTAGGTTATTCCTTCCGGAGAGAGACCACTCTGGAAGTGTGTCGTATGTTACCTCTGGGGACAGGTGAATTAAAGTCCTTTCCCGGCTCTTTTTTCGATTTGTGTAAGGTGCTTCATCTATGGAGCAGATATTTGTTCCATTGTGGTATCGGTTTCCGCACAAGCTGAAGAGATTATGAAGTGGATGGCGGAGGAAGAATAAATGACGGATCTGCGGCATGAAAGACGGCATCTGGGCCATGGAATTTATAAACTGCCTATAACAGCAGAAAGAAAACACACCGACCAGCTCCATCATGGAGCAGCCGATGTGTTTGTCTTGCTGGGATTTTTCCGGT
>NZ_KE992786.1:611-2973 GCF_000466485.1 [Clostridium] symbiosum ATCC 14940
GTTTGTCTTGCTGGGATTTTTCCGGTGTGTTTCCCCCCCTTAAGCCCCCGGGTGTGCGCCATTGTAACATAGCATCAGGGGGACTGCCAATTTCGATTCCCTTGCGTTTTTCTTACCGAAAACTTACTTGCCATGAATTTCAGAAGGTCAAACATTTCTTACATAGGTGGCGTGGCGGCATCCAGGTTTTCCGATATTCTGTATTCTGCCCCCAGTGCTTCAAAACCACCGCTGAGAATGAAAAAACTGCTGGGTGAAAAAGCCCAAACTTGTTATGCTGGATACCCCTGTTTTTTGAATACTTTTGTTCCGTATTCTGCTACCTAACGCCTCTAAAACTACCGTGTGGTAAAGCCAAAATTTGTTATGCTGGATGCCCTTGTTATTTGAATATTTTTTTCCTGCATTTCAGATAAACTTATACCACCAGCCAAAGCTAATTTCACCAAAACCAATGTTTTTAAGACACTGCGCGGAAAGAAATCATGTATCACAGGTGATTGAGCAGGCGAAGTGATTTTAAAGCATCTGCCTGATGCTGACCGGGATACCCTGAACCAGTACCTTGAACATCTGGTGGAACAGATGGCAGAAGAAGAACCTTATCTATACGTGGGCGGATTCAAAGATGGCATCTGGGTCATGAAGTTTACAGGAAATCTGTAAGAGATTATCACCAGAAAAAGACCACAGCCATTGAACTCCAATGCAGGATTCAGCGGCTGTGTTTTGTGTCTGTTGTTAAACGTTTTTTGGTCTGGAAACAAATGTGTTTCCTCCCCCTTAACCCCCCGAGTGTGCGCCATTGCACCATGAACATATATCATCCGTCAATTTCAATTCTCTTGCGTTTTTCTTACTGAATCCTTACTGGAGGTCAGGGTCGAAAATAATATTTGAGGCAATCTGTGGGTGGCTTGGCGGCACCCGGCTTTTCTGTTTTCTGAGGTTTTGGCACCCAAACAGCTTAATCACCGCAGAAAACCGGCCTTTGACAGGTGGCTTGAAGGAAAATGTATTTTTTGAGCCGGTAACATCTAATACACAGTGGCTGTCCATATATCCGTTTCTCTTACCCCTGTTACGCACCGTGACCGCCCGTGTGCCGCTTTTATACGTTTTCCGGCTTTTGGCAGGGGGAATACTTTGATTCAACCACAATATTCAGCGAATTCCCAGCTTTTTCATGCAAAACAGAGTGAACATCCCACTCCTATGCCAACAAGTGGCTCCGGCCCGCCATCTCTTAGACCTGTTACGTACCGTGACGGCCGGTGTGTCGGTTTTAAGACACTGCTCGGAAAGATATACCATGAAGCACGTATTCTGGCTCGTTGAGCCAATGTGGAACAGAGGCATTTCTCCCCAAATCAGCCAATATGTCCAGGGTCGAAAAGTGTGCAGGTTAAAGAGGTTATGCTGGAAAACGCATAACCTCTGGGGACATCGCCCGGCAAAGCCGGGCGAATAATCATAGTTAAAATTAATATTACATTAACTACTGCTCATAAACCGTAATAGTCAACCCCAGTTCTCCCATTATCTCGTTCCCAGTTTCTACTATAATTTTTTTGTGTGGAAACAATTCTTTCAATCTTTGTTGCCAATTATAAACTAAGATGTCACAGAACTGCATTATTAACGAATTATTTTGATAAGATTCGTCTGTACAATTTATGAATAAATCTCCGATACTCCAGCTATTAACCCATTGTTCTATAAGTTTTTTGTTCTTACCAAATCGTTCTTCTAATTTCTTGACTTTTTTTATAGCCTCCTCACCTTCTTCTTCGAAAAAAACAGAAACAAAAATATATTCTCCTATCTGAATAAAATCAGGGCATAACAAATATGAAATCGCAATAATATCTTCTAATGAATTACAATTACATGCATGTTCAAATAAATTTAATCCTTTAGGCTCTCTAAACTTTTTCATTATTCCTTGTTTTACAATGCTATTGCAATATCTTATTTCATACATTTTATCACCATCCAAAAAGATCTAAAATAAACTGTGGTACCGGGCCATCTAATTTATAAGGACTTAAAAACTTTTTACCTGCAGGGTTAGTATTAATTTTAAATCCTTTTACTCTACTAGAGCTTATATCATAAATCAAATCTCCATTATCATCATATACAAATACATGCTCTCCATTCTCCGTTCTGAGAAAGCTGTTCGGATCATTTGTAGGCGGTCTATCTGAACCTGCCTGATTGACTTTAACAGTTCCTTTGTCTGTTAAATTGTCGAAATCAGAACTGTTTAGTTCGCTCGTATCCTTTAAATTTCTTTCCCAAGAATCAGCTTCCCCCTCACTCTTTTCTCGATTCGCTTCCCCCCTTGCCTCACCTCTGG
>NZ_KE992787.1:0-6351 GCF_000466485.1 [Clostridium] symbiosum ATCC 14940
TTGGAGGCCATGGAGGCTGCGGAGGCCTTGGAGGCCTTGGCGGCTGGGGAGGCCATGGAGGAAGAAAATTCCCCTGAACAACCACTAACAAAGCATTGGATTGAGGAGGGATGCTCATAGTCATGGCGGACGAGAACACGACGTTTACCCACATTCCCCTTTGAAGGCAGCATATGCACATTTTTTGGCCGAAAGATGTTAAGATACTGGTATTTCTATTGAGATTTAATCTTAGAATTTGTATGGAAGTGTTATTCCCTTCGCGAACAGCATAGGAGACCAGGATAAATCCGTTAGAATTATCGGTACATGAAGCTTCTTCTACAAAGGCGTTATTGATCCGCAGGACATTTCCCTGCTGAATTATCGTTCCGCGTGGATCGTTGCTCATATAGGAGTCACCATAAAAGATTTTATTACATTGTATGCAAAACAGAAATAATCTGTGAGGTCAAAGCAATTTGCAAATAGCCTTTCCTTACCGGTAAAATGCAGTTTTGCAACGATTGCCCGTAATTGAGATATTGTAATTTGATGTGAATTTAATCTATAATTTACTTAAGTAGAGATGGAACAGGAAAGGAGTGAAATGGAAAATGAGAGCCAGAATTTTTGATAAGGCCAGTCAAACCTTTTATCGGTCAGAGATTTATGGGATTGTAAATTTCGGTGGAGACAGGTATATTGCCGGAAAATGTGAGGGTGGTAAACAGATATTTTATCTGATAGACTATCTTGACTATACATCGGAGCCGCCTTACCGGGTGAATGTCGAATGTATTGACAGTAATCCCCTTCCTGAGGGGATGCAGTGGGAATACAGACAGAAAGAGGAGCTGTTAGACCTTAATCTAATCCTGGAGAAAAAATACCATCATCCGCCGTTATTATCTTTCAGGGGATGCCCGTTTTTATTGGAGCAGAAGGAATGGCTGGCAGAACTGACAGCCAGACGGAAATTGCCTGATTACAGAGCGGATGCAGTGGTGCCCGATACGAAATTGCAGGGATGGAATTACATAGAGGATAGCTGTGATATAAACAGTTTGATGGATTATTTCGGCGGATTTCATGATTCCGTTATAAGGGAAATCCACTATGAAAGTGGCGATTATATGGAAGGCGGAACAATGTATTTGTCACCCTCCTGTGCCAAAAAGCTGAGAATGGTGTTTGACAGTAGCTGGGCAAACAGCATTGAGATAGTTTTTGAGTCGGTCAGGCTGCTCCGGCTGGTACCGCCGGGAGAAAATTATTTGGGTGATTTATTTAATGCATCTATTTTCATTGACAACTTAGAAGTGTATTTTTACGATGAATATCTGAAGGAAAGGCCAAAATCTCATGATGGTACATGGGTTAAAGCGTTGGGAATGAGATGGCGGGTGATTGTATAACCGCTCCGCGGAGAATCCCGCGAGCGGGATTCTTTGATGAACAGATTCATGACCGGACGGGCTTTGTATTACCCATTTCCCCGGGAGCCATATCAAATATATCCCCGGCAGCGGAACCGTTATTCCTCCCACAATTGCCGCTGTGTCCGTTTGAAAGAATTGTTCAGATGACGGGCCACGGCCTGTTCCGCCTTTTCAGGATTACGGTCCCGTATGGCGGCTCCGATAGCCAGATGTTCTTTTAAAACGATTTCGGCATCGATAGAGTTGTTATATACGGATTTTACCTCAAAACGGAGATAGTTATTTAGAAGCATCGCCGTCTCGCGGTGCATCCAGCCGTTATGGGTGGCGGCGGCAATGTCACGGTGGAACTTATGATCGATCCGGTAGAGGGAGCGGCTGTCCCTGGATTCCAGATTGTTTTTGAGTTCATCCAGGCACCGGATCAGTCCGTTTATTTCTTCGTCCGTACTGCGCAGTGCGGCCAGTCTGGCATTATTCTTTTCCATCAGCATACGCATCTCCAGAATATCTTTTGCGTCTTTTTCTGTGACAGGGACTACCTTCACACCTTTACCGCGGCAGAAACAGACGTATCCCTCTTTTTGCAGCTCAAGCAATGCTTCCCGCACCGGAGTACGGCTGATTCTCAATTCGTTGCAGATTGCTTCCTGAGAGTAGATGGCTCCAATACGGAAGCGGTTGTAAAGGATGGCATCCTTGATAAGTTCATAGGCCTGTTCTTTAAATGTATTCGTTTGGATATATCCTCCGCCCAGCAGAGATTCATCGTTCATAATTATTAAACCCTCCCATTAATCCGCCCTTTGGAGCAGAATATATTACATATTAATAAGAGTAGTATAACGATAAAACAGGGAAATTGCAATGAAATCAGCAGGAGTGTTTGGCGAGAATTTTAAATTATACAAACATTCCCTGGGTAAAATGATCGGAAAATTGTATATTAAGTTAAAATCCAAAAAAATTATTGACAATCGTCAGATTCGTGTCTATATTATAGATATGTAGAATGTAATATGTAATATATTACTGAGAGGGGAGGCGGGTTTTTTCAGTGGCATGTTGCAGGAACTGAGTACACAGTGTAGAGCAAATAAAGGAGGAGAAGTATGTTAGTCGCAGTATGGATTATTACGTTCCTGTTAATTATTGGTATCGGAGTATACGCAGGTACAAAAATCAAATCTGCAAATCAATGGTCGGGCGGAGACAAGACGATGGGAGCCGTTTCTCTGGGCTGTATATTTGCGGCGTGGCAGATTGGCGGCATGGCAGTGGTAGGCGCAGCGCAAAACGGCTATAATTTGGGAATTTCCGGCGCTTGGTATTCAATTGCCGGGTCGTTCTATTTTATCGCGCTGGCAGTATTTGCAAAGATTATCCGGGAGAGAATGCCAGGGGAATCAGTGCCTGCCTATTTACAGAACCGGTTTGATACGAAAACCACCCGCCTGTATTCCTATGCCTGGATTGTTTATGGATTTCTTTATATTCCGATTCAGCTTAAGACGGTAGCCAGCATCATCCAGATCGTGCTGCCGGGCATGAACATGATGGCGGCGATGCTGATTGGCGTTACGGTTGCCGTACTGTATACAAGCTTTTCAGGAATGAAAGGCGCATCTGCCGTAGGCCGCGTAGTTTGTATCGGCATCTATATTTTGCTTATTATTTTCACGGTTACGACCCTGTCCGGCTTTGGCGGACTCGGCGGTTTATTCGAACAGCTTCCGGAAAATTATAATTCTATGGGGAATATGCCGACACAGAGAATTATTGCATGGATTCTGGGCGGCTGTATCAGTACGGCAGTCATGCAGGCAGTGCTTCAGCCGCTTTTGGCGGCAAAAAGCCCTCAGGCTGCAAGAACCGGTTCAATTCTGGGCTATCTGATTGCGGCGCCGATCTGTTTTTTTACGGCAATTTGTGGTATGCTTTCAAAAGCTTCCGGTGCAGACCTGGGCGACGGTTCGACGGCTTTTGCATATGCAATTAAAACCTTCAGCAGTCCCGTGTTTGCCGGAATTATATTTGCCTTTGCGACCATGATTATCGCTGCGACAATGGCTACGATGATGCTGGCGACGGGCACTATTATTACAAATATATACAAGACGGAAATTGACCGGAATGCCGGAGATCAGAAGGTATTAAAGATATCCAAATCGGTAACCTTTATTTTTGCCTACCTTACCCTGATACCTGCATTTCTGATTCCCAGTCAGTCACTTACCAACCTGTTTTTAACACTGCAGCATGTAGCGGCGGCGCCGGTCAGCTTTTCGATTCTGGCAGGCTTAATGTGGAAACGGTGTACGAAGCAGGGCGCATTCTGGAGCATGCTGACAGGCATGATAGTGGGGATTTCCTGGATGCTTCTTGGGTTGACTGATAAGATGGAAGCAGTTTATCCGGTTGTGGTTGTTACATATTCAGTTGGAATTATTGTCTCGCTTATGACGAGCAAAAAGGAGATAGTTTAATATGTGTCAGGAGCAAAAGAAACAGATTTATATGTGGCCTTCTCATTGGGAGAAACCGGCCGCACACGGAGATTACGGCGCTGTGAGCTGCAACAACAGTTATGCGGCGAGAGCCGGTCTTTGGATACTGAAAAACGGAGGCAATGCCTTTGATGCGGCGGCAGCCGTTTCGCTGGCATTGTCGGTTGTGGAACCACATCATTCAGGAATAGGGGGAGGCTGCTTCAGCCTTCTCTACTGCGAAAAGGAGGGCCGGATTTTTGCCCTGGACGGAAGAGGGACAGCGCCTGTGCAGGCCGGACCTGATTTGTTCCTGAAAAACGGGGAAGTGCAGGATGAATGGAAGGATCTTGGCGGACAGTCGGTTGCGATTCCCGGATTACTGAAAACGATGGAAGACATGCTGAAACGATTTGGCACAATGACGTTAAAAGAAGTCAGCGTTCCTGCAATCCGGTATGCGAAAGAAGGATTTGGCACGAGTTACACCGGCGCCCTGACCATGTATGATGATTCCGTTAAGAGAAAAATGAGAATATCGGAAGGATTCCGGAAATTGTATTTGAAGAATGGGCAGGAATTTTACCGGTTTGGCGATATCCAGAGGAATCCTGAGCTGGGAGTACTTCTTGAGACGATAGCTGAGAATGGAACCGATGTATTTTACCGCGGGGAGATAGCGCAGCGGATTGTATCGGTGATTAACAGCAGGGGGGGATGCTTTGAAACGGCAGACCTTGAGAACTACGCTCCTAAATACCGTGAGCCGGTATATACGGATTACCGCGGCTATGAGGTGGTGTCGTTTGCACCTCCCAGCGGAGGCTGTACATTGATTGAGATGCTCAACATCCTGGAACAGAAGGATTTAAGGGCCATGGGACATAATACGGCAGACAGTATTCATGCAATTGCGGAGGCAATGAAATTGGGTTTTGCCGACCGAAGCACCGCTTTGGGAGATCCTGATTTTGTGTCGGTTGACACGGAGCGTCTTACCTCGAAAGCTTATGCGGCGAAACGGTTCCGGCTGATTGGCGGACATGCCGGAGAATATGCACCGGCAGAGGGCATTGAGGCAAAAGAGTATCCGGGTAACACCTCTCATTTTTCTATAATGGATCGTTTTGGTAATGCAGTTTCTCAGACGCAGACCGTACGGGACTGGTTTGGAAGCGGAATTGCAGTGGAGGGACTGGGGTTTGTACTGAATAATGCAATGTCTGATTTTTCAGCCGCCGCCGGGGCCATGACCAGCCAGGGCCTGGCTTATGGAAACGCAAACAGCATTGCGGGAGGAAAAACGCCTCTGTCAAGCATGAGTCCGAGCATTGTCCTGAAAGACAAAAAGCCGTATCTGGCGATTGGTTCGGCAGGCGGACCGAGAATTATTACAGGAACTCTTCAGGGAATCATTAATGCAATTGATTTTGATATGAATCCGGAACAGCTTGTCAATGCTCCATATGTGAACTGCCTTACAAGGGAGCAGGGACTGGAGGCGGAATTCGGTATTTCTCAGGATACGCTCAGGCTGCTTGAAGAGAGAGGGCATAAACCCGTATGTATAGAAGCGGATCAGGCGATGAGCACAATGGTCAACAGCGTTATGCTTAAGGATGGGGAGTATTATGCAGCCGGAACAAAGAGAGTGGACGGCTGCGGCGGCGTTCTCTTATCAAATGGAAATATTATTTTAGAAGGGATCAGCCAGGAGATTTCCTGACGCAGGTTTGGCTGTTTCGTATAGGCCGCCGGAGACGGCCTATACGAAACGGTGAAGAAAGCGAAGAATTTTACTGTGAAATAAAAAAGTTTCCGCTTGTCGGCCCCTGGGCTTTCAGCAGAAACTTTTTTTATATGGTTTATTAGTTGTTAACAGTTACGTTAACAGCCTGTAATCCACGAGCGCCTTCTGTAACTTCGAAGGAAACGGACTGTCCGTCTTCTAATGTTTTGTAGCCGTCCATAGCAAGACCGGAGAAATGTACGAAAATATCGTTGCCCTGCTCGTCGCTGATGAAGCCGTAGCCCTTCTGTGAGTTAAACCATTTTACTGTACCTTTATTCATGAAAGATACCTCCTATTATATTATTTTTATTATATTTTCTATATAAAACAAAAAATCACATATCTTTGTAAATCAACAAACCGATTTACAACAAATATGTGAAATCAAAGCTTTATCAAAAATACGAGTTTAATATAGCACGCTCTGGCGGTTTTGTCAAGAAAGATTTAAAAATTTACATCAGATTTAGCAATATTTTAGTATAAACGCGATTTGCCCTGCCGTCTTCTCTAAGGCCTGACCGAAACCCGCTCCGGTTTGCAGCCCCGTCTAAGCCGGCGCCGGGAGGCCGGAACCCTCAATCGTTACTGTTCACCCTCCGCCAAAAAGCGGCGTGGTGCGAACAATAACACGCTTCGCGATGCACAGAAA
>NZ_KE992787.1:6451-31194 GCF_000466485.1 [Clostridium] symbiosum ATCC 14940
GTGCAGAATACGCACGAAAACACCTCGCGGAACATAACCGTGTGAACAGTAACCCTCAATCCGCATTTAACTGTGTTAAAAAAATGATAAAATTGCAATGTTTTTCCATTTATTGTACAATGAAAATGGAAAGGTTACTGTTAATGTGAGAAAATAAGATGAGGGGAGAAAGAGTTATGAGTAATACGAAGAAAAAATTACCGTTGGCTTTCTGGATTTTTACAGGTCTTCTTCTGGGTATCCTGGCTGGTATGGGATTAATGAAAACGCCGGAGATTGCGACCACGTATATTAAGCCATTCGGCACCCTGTTCCTGAACCTTGTGAAGTTTATTGTTGTTCCGATTGTGATTTTCTCGATTATGTCCGGCGTGATATCCATGAGGGATATACGGAAGGTGGGGAGCATCGGGGTAAAAACCATTGTCTATTATATGTGTACGACGGCATTGGCTGTTGTGATTGGCCTGGCGCTTGCAAATGCATTCAAGGGAAGCTTCGGCGAGATATCTGCCTCAGGACTCGAATATACGGCAAAAGAGGCTCCCAGCTTTATCGAAACCCTGGTCAACATCTTCCCGAGCAATGTGATTGGGCCGATGTCGGAAGCCAATATGCTGCAGGTTATTGTGATAGCGCTGTTTTTTGGCTTCGGCGTGATTTCAGTCGGGGAAAAAGGAAAGCCGTTCGCAGATTTTGTGGAGAGCGCGAATGCAATCTCCATGGTGATTATGGGAACAATCATCAAGTTCAGCCCAATCGGTGTTTTCTGCCTGATTACGCCCGTAGTGGCGGAAAACGGACCGGATATTCTGGGCAATCTGCTGGCGGTTCTGCTGGTCGCCTATGCCGGATATATCATCCATATGGCCGTAGTATATTCGTTTACGGTAAAAACGTTTGGTAAAATCAGCCCCCTCAAGTTTTTCGGAGGAATGTCGCCTGCGATGATTATGGCTTTTTCCAGCGCTTCTTCGGTGGGAACCCTGCCTCTTAATCTGGAATGCGTGGAAAAGATGGGCGGAAAGAAAGAAGTGGCAAGCTTCGTCCTGCCGCTCGGAGCTACAATCAATATGGACGGTACCGCCATTTATCAGGGCGTCTGTGCAATCTTTATAGCAACCTGTTACGGCATTAACCTGACTTTGGGACAGCAGATTACAATTATCCTGACAGCCACGCTGGCATCGATCGGAACAGCTGGGGTGCCGGGAGCAGGAATGATTATGCTGGCCATGGTGCTTCAGAGCGTCAACCTGCCAATCGAGGGAATTGCTCTTGTTGCGGGAATTGACAGAATATTCGATATGGGCAGGACGACGGTCAATATCACAGGCGATGCGGCATGTGCGCTGATTGTTTCGAAAATGGAGGAAAAAAGCGCGCGGCGGTGAAAGCAGTTAAAAACAATACATAGAAAAAGACAGGCTGGCAGGAGACGGAGTTTAACGGATAGGAGCCGGCCCAGGAAGGACATTACCATGTGAAAACGGTGGCCTGTACGCAGAACGTGCAGGCTATCGTTAGTTGTCAGAATGTACGGCCCATGATAGAATGATACCAGAATAACAAACAGGGAGAAATGCCATATGAAATCTTTAGTTTTAGCAGAAAAGCCCTCCGTGGCCCGCGATATTGCCCGCGTGCTTAAATGCGGCAAGTCATTGAACGGAGCGATGGAAGGCCAGGAATATATCGTAACATGGGGACTGGGACATCTTGTCACGCTGGCGGATCCGGAGGACTACCATCCGCGCTACAAAGAGTGGAAGATGGAGGATCTTCCGATGCTGCTGGATGAGTTTAAGCTGGAGGTCATCAAACAGACGGGAAAGCAGTATAACGCCGTCAAGACACAGCTTTACCGGAATGACGTGAAGGATATTATCATTGCCACCGACGCGGGCCGTGAGGGAGAGCTGGTAGCCCGGCTGATTCTCAAAAAGGCGGGCAGCAGAAAGCCCATCCGGAGACTTTGGATATCCTCTGTCACGGATAAAGCCATCCGGGAGGGATTTGCCCATTTAAAGGACGGAAGGGAGTACGATAATCTTTATGATGCCGCTATGTGCAGGGCGGAGGCCGACTGGATGGTGGGAATTAATGCCACCAGGGCGCTGACCTGCAAGTATAATGCGCAGCTCTCCTGCGGACGTGTGCAGACCCCGACGCTGGCAATGATTGCAAGGCGGGAGGAAGAGATAAGGCAATTCGTCCCCAGACCATATTTCGGAATACGGGGAGAAAGCCGCCATCCGGCCCTGACGCTTACCTGGCAGGACGGAGGGTCAAAGAGCGCCCGCTCCTTTGACCGGAAAAGGATAGAGGAGCTGGTTCAGGGACTTCAGGGCAAACAAGGTGTGGTGGAGGATGTGAAACGCACCCCGAAGAAGACGTACGCGCCACTTCTTTATGATTTGACGGAACTTCAGCGCGATGCCAATAAACGGTTCGGCTACTCGGCAAAGGAGACTTTGAACATCATGCAGCGCCTGTACGAAAACCACAAGGTGCTGACCTATCCAAGGACAGATTCAAGGTATCTGAGCGCCGATATCGTACCGACGCTGAAAGAGCGCTTAAGAGCCTGCGGCACAGGCCCATATAAGAAGCTGGCGGGGCGGCTTACGGGCCGTCCTCTCCCGGAAAAGCTGTTTTTCGTGGATAACGGCAGGGTATCGGATCACCATGCGATTATTCCGACCGAGCAGTTTGTACAGCTGGACCATATGACAGTGGATGAGCGGAGAATTTACGATCTGGTTGTCCGCCGTTTCCTTGCCGTACTGTATCCGCCTTTCGAATATGAGCAGACTGCTCTCACGGTAAAAGCGGGAAATGAATGCTTTACTGCCAGAGGAGAAATTGTAAAGGCGTCAGGGTGGCGCGAGGCATATGAAAATGAAAGAGAAGAAGAGGAAGACGCAGAGGGGGAGGAACAGGATGTAAAGGCCCAGAAGCTTCCCGACATCAAAAAAGGAGATATCCTAAACAGTATTACGTTCCGTATGACGGAGGGAAAGACAAAGCCGCCGTCGCCGTTTAACGAGGCTACGCTGCTCTCAGCGATGGAGAATCCGGCAGCCTACATGGAATCAAAGGATCGGGAGATGGCAAAAACGCTCGGTGAGACAGGAGGCCTGGGAACGGTTGCGACACGGGCCGATATCATTGAAAAACTTTTTTCAAGCTTCCTCCTGGAGAAGCGGGGGAAGGAAATTTTCCTCACATCTAAGGCGAAACAGCTTTTGAACCTGGTTCCGGAGGATTTAAAGAAACCGGAGCTGACGGCGCAGTGGGAGATGAAGCTTTCCAAAATAGCAAAAGGGAATTTAAAGCGGGACGCTTTTATGAAGGACATCAGGGAATATTCGGGTGAACTGATTTCCCAGATCAAAGCAGGGGAGGGCAGCTTCCGCCATGACAACCTGACTAATACGAAATGCCCGGTCTGCGGAAAGCGAATGCTGCTCGTAAAAGGGAAAAACAGCGAGATGCTGGTCTGCCAGGATCGGGAATGCGGCCACAGGGAGACGATCGCCAGAACCTCTAATGCCAGGTGCCCGGTCTGCCACAAGAAGCTGGAGCTGAGAGGAAAGGGCGAAAGTCAGATCTTCGTCTGTCGGTGCGGTTATAAAGAAAAACTGAAGGCATTCCAGGAGAGAAGGAAGAAAGAGGGCGCCGGGGTTTCCAAAAAAGACGTGGCAAAATATTTGAACCAGCAGAAGAAAGAGGCCGAGGCACCGCTTAACAATGCGTTTGCACAGGCGCTCAAGGGAATTAAGCTGGACAATTAACGGCCGGAAGCAAATTATTACATTAGATGACAGAAGCAGGGGGACAAATGGATAAGAATAAAATCCTGATAATCGAGGATGAGGCAGCCATCCGGGAGCTGCTCTGCATGAACCTGGAAGCCGTCGGATATGAGACGGATACGGCCTGTGACGGTATGCAGGCGGAACTTAAGATAGAGGAAGACAGGGGAGGGTATGATCTGGCCCTTGTGGATGTGATGCTCCCCGGACGCGACGGTTTTGATCTGATCGGAGGGCTGAATAAAAAAGAGATTCCCTGCATATTTCTTACCGCTAAAGCGGATGTGGCTTCCAAGGTCAGGGGGCTGCGCCTGGGGGCGGAGGACTATATTGTAAAACCGTTTGAAATGATGGAATTATTTGCGAGAGTGGAAAATGTCTTAAAACGCAGGAGTAAACTGAAGAATACAATTGAAATTGACGGCTGCCGGATTGATTTGACCGGCCATAAGGTGTTTGAGGAGGGGCAGGAGATTCAGCTGAAGCCGATGGAATACGATTTGTTTCTTTTTCTATGCCGCAACCGGAACGTGGCTTTTACAAGGAACCAGCTTTTAGACAGAATCTGGGGCGGTGATTATGAGGGAGAGACGAGAACGGTGGATGTCCATGTCGCCAGTTTAAGGAAAAAACTGAAGGCAGCATCCAGGATACAGACAATTCCCAAGCTGGGATACCGCCTGGAGGTTTAAAGCCTATGAAGCTTACAAAAAAACTGCTGCTCATCATTTCCGCCAGCCTGGCCGGAGCCCTGCTGGCAGTCAGTATTCTGGCAATCTGGCAGATGCGTTCCCAGAGTATTTCCATGGCTGTGGACAATTACGACAGGCAGATGGACTCAATTTCCTATGTGTTTTCTGAGATTGGCACCAGGGAAGATTTTGAGGCCATGGGGGATATCGCCGCTGAGGCGTATTTGAAATACCAGTTCCGAAAGTGCTATAAAGATGGCTATGCTCTGCTGAAAGGGAGTGAGAGCATCGTCAATCTGACCGATTATGAGATTCTGGCTCCCGATATCCTGAAGGAGCCGTATCTGATTCAGCATCTGGGAAAACAGGCAGTGCTGCTGATGAAGAGAGAAATCACCCAGTTTCCCGGCTACGATGTGCTGATGGCTCAGAATATTACGCCCTATTATCAGGAAATAGAACGGCGTGCCGCGTATCTGGCCCTGCTTTGCACAGGTGTCTGGCTGATAACCGTGACCGCCGCTTTTTTCCTGACCCATAAGGCGCTGATGCCTCTGAATGAGCTGACAAAGGCCGCGGTAAAGATTGGTAACGGAAATCTCAGCGAGAGGGCGCCGGTGCAAAGCCAGGATGAAATAGGGGAATTTGCCGAAGTCTTTAACCAGATGACGGAAAAAGTGGAGAAACAGGTTGAAGATCTGCAGCTGCTCCTGGGGGCTCTGGCCCATGAGATAAAGACTCCGATGACAGCGGTGATTGGTTATTCCGACAGCCTGCTGCACGTGAATTTATCCGGGGAACAGAAAGAGAGGGCGCTTAAGGAGATTCACCATGCCGGCCTCAGGCTGGAGCGTCTGTCTTCCAAGATGTTAAGCTTTCTCGGCTCTTATGAGAACGATGAAATCCGGTTTGAGACAATTCAGGTAAGAGAATTATTGCAGAACGCTCTAAAAGATACCAAGCCAATTTGGGAAGAAAAACAGATTCAAATCGAGTGGAATGTGCAGGATTTTCCGCTCAGGGCCGACAGGGAGCTTTTCCTTTCTCTTCTTTATAACCTGATTCATAATGCGGTAAAGGCATCGGAGCCTTTCAAAAGATTGTGGATTGAAGCAGATAAAGAGAAGAACACGATTGTGATAAGGGACGAGGGCTGCGGCATACCTGCAAAGGATCTGCCGCATGTGACGGAAGCCTTTTATATGGCGGATAAATCCAGAAGCAGAAGCGAGGGAGGCTCCGGGCTGGGGCTGGCCCTTTGCAGAAAAATTGCATCGCTGCATTCCGTCAGGCTTGAGATAAAGAGTCCCTGTGCACCCGGAAAGAATACGGGCGGAACCGAAGTTACCCTGCACCTTCCCGTTTACAAAACGTTTACAATTTGATGAGGATTTTGACGCCGCAGGAAGGTATACTGTGAGTACTTAGCAAAGAAGGATAAAGGAGTGGAGAGTAAATGAAAAGAAAATTATCAATCCGTCTGCTTCTTGTGACGGCTGCTGTGACAGGACTCGCTTCAGGCTGCGGCACAGGCGCGCACCAGCAGGTAATCGGTGAGATACAGGAAACACGGACCGAGCAGGAGAATATAACGGAAGGCACATCGGCTGACGGCGCGGCCGACCGGCATGAACTGAGAGTGGCGGAGCAGGTACAGGCTCCGGAGCGTTATAAAACAGAGGTGAAGGATAAGGGGCTGTATCTCACGGCAGATGCATCAGTTGAGGTTCCTGATTTGGATCGTGCCCTGATTAAGAAGTCACGCGCCGTTAATTTTACAAAAGAAGAATACGAGAAGGTAAAGGAAGTATTATCGAAAGAACTGGAGCTTGAGTGGGGAGAAGGAAAGACGGACCGGCGCTATCTTCAATATGAAGGAGGAGTCTGGGACTATGTGGATGTTACGGATGCCGACAATGCGGAAATAATCAAGAAGGCGGAAGGCGGCAGTGAAAACAGCGCCTATGACGAGGTCACGAATGTGAGCGGGACCGGCGCGGACGGAAGCAGTTACCAGCTCAGCTACCGGACGGGCACAGGGGATATCACACCGCCCACAACGCTGATTTGGCTGTCAAAACGAATAGAGGATGGACGCTACATCGACAAAACGGCAGTCATCCATAAGAGCGGGGACGAAGAATCCGCCGCACGGTCCGAGCTTGCCGGACAGCTTCAAAAGAAAGCGGAGGCGCTGGTTGCAGAAGTCGGATTCAAGAACTATAAGGTTTATAACACAAGATGGAGGGAATCGTTCTACCGCACGAAGGAGGGGAATTTATCCGAATTTGAGTACTGGCTCACATTTACGCCTTCGATAGACGGAATCGGATGCACCTGGACGAATGCCGACCTGATGGGAAACTCAGTGCTGAACGGCCCCTATATCGACCTCCTTTTAAAGGAAGACGGTACGCTGAACTATATGAGGATAATAGGGAAGGAAGAGATAGAGATCAGCGGCGCGGACGGAACGTTTCTTCTCCCCTTTGAGGCCATTCACCAGCTCTTCGAACAGTATTGCAAAGACTTTTATGGGAACAGCGGTGAACAGGAGGGGGAGGCGGTTCTGAAGGACGGGAAAACGCAGATAGGCCGGACAGAAGCCATAACCCGCCTGAATGTCAACAGTGTCAGGCTGGAGTATGCTTTCATTAAACGGGAAAACGCCGCCGCCAACTCGGAGCAGGAACTGATACCTGTATGGAACTTTTACGGAAGCATATCACGCGGCCCGACAATCGGAGAGGAAGACAGACCGCAGGGCATGGTGGAGAATGTAATTCTGCCGGAAGGGATTATTCTTTCCATCCGCGCGGATGACGGCCGGATTCTGGTGGAATAAATATGTTGATGGAATGTTAAAAAATGATAAGATAACCGGCATCTTTTATTAATACAATAATAACCTATCTTTCAAATTTCTTTATATTTACAAAAGAAATCAGACGAAAATGAAAGGTTAATTAAAACACTGATAAGGAACGGCCAAACCCCTTCCCTTTTTCTAAAACCAGAATACAATGAAGGTAGGTTGAAAATAGAAAAAGGAGGGACGACATATGAACCTGGTTGCTATTTTACTTATTATTGTATATGGCATCATCGGAGGACTTTCCACTGCGGTTCTTACCATAAGCCTGCCGGTGCTGATTATCTGGAAATTTTACAGGAAGTTTAAATACCATAAGGCATTGACCGATTAGTTAAAAAGATGCCGCCAAGAATGAAAAAGAATATGGAAGATCGGATAACATGAGTTGTCAGCAGCCGAAAGAACCCGGCGGCGGGCAACTCATGTTTTTTCTTTTAACAGGAAAGTTCTGTGTGAACAGTAACCCGGTGCTGACTCTTTATTCGATAAGTCCGAAAGAGGTATTTCACGGATTCAGCAGACATGGTATAATTTAGTTATAAACAAAACAGGAGGGAGCCATGGATTTAGATTTACTGAAGCTGTTCGGCACACTCAGGCCCTACGGCAGCAGAACGAATGACCGCCTCTTTTTACGCTCCATAAGACGCAGGGCGGCCTATTTCATAAAACACTCCCCGGAGTACCGTGCAATCTGTGAAGATGCCGGTTTCCATCCGGCCGTTTTAAAAAACATGAAATCGTTAGAGCAGATTCCGGTCATCCCCACACTGTATTTTAAACGGAATAAAATAGGAATCAGGCGTGGGCCGGCAGTGGAAGTCACTTCCTCCGGAACCGGGGGAACGGCCAGCAGGCTTAGTTATTCCGTCTGGGAGATATGTCTTTTGGCGGCAATGGCAGTCAATCTCGGGCGGATTCACGGGCTCTTTTCCCGCAGGCCGGTTCATTATATTATGCTGGGATACCAGCCCTCAAAGGAAAACAAAGCGGTGATTTCAAAGACAGCCTGGCTGTCCACTCTGTATGCGCCGGCAATCAGCAGGCGTTATGCCCTGGAATACCGGAAGGGCGTAAGAGGAGAAAGCGGTACCTATACCCTCAATCTGCCGGGAATACTGGAGAATCTGGCGCGTTGTGCAGAGGGCACACATCCGGTCAGGCTGGTTGGTTTTCCCTCCTATACCTATTTTTTACTCAAAAAAATGAAACAGGAAAACATAATATGCCGGCTCCCGGGGGACTCCCGTGTGATGCTTGGCGGGGGATGGAAGCAGTTTGAGAAAGAGGAAATTCCAAAAGAGGAATTATACACGCTGATTTGGGAGGTCCTTGGGATAAACAAAACCCGGGTGCATGAATTTTTCGGCGCGGCCGAGCATCCGGTTCTCTACTGCAGCTGCAAAAACCATCATTTTCATATTCCGGCTTATGCACGGGTTTTGATCCGCGATACGGAGACGCTGGAGGCGCTTCCCAAAGGCCGCGCCGGGCTGGTAAACCTGTTGACGCCCATTGGTTCGGATCTGCCTTTGATGAGCGTGATGACGGATGACATTGGGGTGCTGCATGACAAAAAAGAGTGCGGCTGCGGCATTAAAAGCGATTATCTGGAGATTCTGGGGAGGACGGGGGCAAAGGGAATACGGACATGCGCCGCCGGAGCGGCGGACTACTGGCAGGGAATATAACGTCCGGCAAAATAGCAGAAAACAGAGCGGTACAAGCGGCAAATTCTCCGGTAGTGTATAAAATAAAGTAAAGCCAACGAAGGATTATTTTTATGAAGAAAAGAATTCCGCTGGAAAAAGCAGCCCTTCAGGTCTGTATTGATAGTGAAAAGCAGCCACGCATTTATCAGTTAACGCCCCGTCAGGGCAGAATCAAGCTGGATGAGGTGCAGGACGCGCCGGTAGCCATGTACCCGGCGTCGGTATGCACCGTGAATTTTGATACCGGAAGATGGGGGATTATTCGGGTATTTATTGTAAGACCGGAAAATTATACCGGAAATTCAGGCACTATTTTTTACATCCATGGAGCCGGCTGGGTATTCGGAAATTTCCATACCCATGAAAAGCTGGTCAGGGAACTGGCGGCCCGAACCGGTTCGCTCGTCGTATTTCCGGAGTACAGCCTATCGCCGGAGGCTAAATATCCTGTCGCCATAGAGCAGTGTTACAGGCTGCTCTGTTCGCTTCCTGCTTTCACATATGGTACGGGAGGGCCGTTTAACCTTGAACGGCTGACCGTTGCAGGGGACAGCGCGGGAGGGAATATGGCTGCTGCGCTGACACTCATGGCAAAATACAGAAACGGCCCCAGGATTCACAGGCAGCTTTTGTTTTATCCCGTAACGGACGCCTGCTTTGATACCTGCACCTATATGAAATTCGCAAAAGATTATTATCTGTACCGGGACGGAATGATATGGTTCTGGAACCAGTATACGGCGAATGAGGCTGAGCGCGCCCAGATAACTGCGTCCCCGCTCCGGGCCTGTCCGGAGCAGCTTGCCGGACTGCCGGCAGCATTAATCATAAACGGGGAGGCGGATGTACTGCGCGACGACGGCGTGGCTTACGCCTCTAAGCTGCTTCTGGCGGGAGTAGATGTGACGGCGGTCAGAATCAGGGCAACGATCCATGACTTTGTAATGCTGAATGCCCTCGACCAGACGAATGCATGCAGGGCTGCGATGGATTTGGCTGTAAGCTGGCTGGAAAGAAAGTAATAAAGGAAGATACCGGAGAGAAAGAGGAAATCAAGATGGTTTTTCTGGATGGACAAATAACGGATTTTGCCGATAATATCGAGGCGGTAAAACAGATAAAAAAGAAGATTGTAAAAACGCTTTCGGGAGGGGGCCTGGATCCGGAAATCGTGATTCAGGCTGCAGACCGTCTGGCTGCCGATATCATGTCCGGCAGATCATGCATGGCGGATGGAGAATGGCCCGCGATAAGCCGGGATTATCCGCCTGCTTCTTTTGCCGGGTATTTCACGGCAGATTCTCTGAGGAAGAAACGAAGGCTGGAGCTTCCGGAAATACCGGACTGCCCGGAGGAGGGAAAACGCTTTTTTAGAGAACCTCTGGGAGTGCTGCTGCATATCGCATCCGGAAATGCGGCCGGTCTGCCCGCATACAGTGTTCTGGAAGGACTCCTGGCAGGAAATATCAATATTCTCAAGCTGCCCTCCGGGGCCGGGGGCCTGTCCCTTTATATTTTGAAAAAACTGACGGAATACGAACCGCGGCTGAAAGAATACATCTATATACTGGACACGCCCTCCGGTGATAAAAGGGTGATGGAGATGCTGATGCGTCTGGCCGGAGGGATTGCAGTGTGGGGCTCTGACGAGACGGTTCGGGCGGTGAGGGAGAGCGCCCCGGTTAATGTCAAAATTATCGAATGGGGCCATCGGCTGAGCTTTGCTTATATTGCAGATATGGATGTCCCGGAAGAAAAACTTGAAGGCCTGGCACGCCACATTTTCAGTACAAACCAGCTTCTTTGCAGCTCCTGCCAGGTTGTTTATCTGGATACGGATAACTTTGAGGAGGTAAAGAAGTTCGGCCTCCGGTTCTCATTAGTGATGGAGCGGGAAGGAAGGCGGTATGGGAATCCGCTGTTTATCAGGGGAAAAACAGCCGTTGAGAGGCTGACCCAAAAGCTTGAGCTTGCCGGAGGAACGGAAAGGAACGGGAAGAAAGGTCCGGCCGAACGCTGCATATACCCGGCCGGTCATGGGAGCGTGACCTGTATAAACGACAGCAGACTGGAATTATCCGGGCAGTTCGGCCATGTCCTGGTCAAGCCGCTTCCCCAAAAAAAGATTTTCTCCCTTTATCCATGTAAAAGACACCTTCAGACAGCAGGAATTTATCCGGAAAGCGCTAGTCTGATAAAGACATTGGCAAGATGCGGCCTGACGAACTTATGCAGTCTTGATAATATGGGCAGTTTTGGAATATTGAGTTCCCATGACGGGACATTCGCATTGCGGGAATACACGAGGATTACGGAATATAAAACAGGAAGTGGGGGAGGATTATGAACTATCTGATTGGGATTGACGTGGGGACATCGGCGACAAAAACAGTGTTATTTGATGAAGAAGGGACGGTTATTGCTTCTGCCTCTAAGGAATATGGAATGATTCAGCCGCAGAACGGATGGGCTGAACAGAATCCGGGGGATTGGAAGAATGCCGTTCTTGAGACGCTTTCAGAAGTCAGGGAGCGGTCGGGAGTTCCGGCCGGGGCGATAAAAGGAATCGGGCTTTCCGGACAGATGCATGGCCTTGTGATGCTGGATGAAGACAATGAGGTAATCCGTCCCTCCATCATCTGGTGCGACCAGAGAACCGGCGGACAAGTGGAGGAGATGCTGCAGATTATGCCGCGGGAGAGGTGGATAGAGCTGACTGCCAATCCGCCGCTGACCGGCTGGACTGCGGCAAAAATTTTGTGGGTAAAAAAGCATGAGCCGGAGAATTATCAAAAATGCCGCCATATATTGCTGCCAAAGGACTATATCAGGCAGGTGCTGACCGGCGTGTTTGCAACGGAAGTTTCGGATGCCAGCGGCATGCAGCTTTTGGATGTGCAGGGCCGCTGCTGGTCTGAGGAGGTTCTGCGCGCTCTGGATATTGACAGGTCCCTTCTGGGGGAGGTATACGAATCCTGTGAGATAACGGGAACCCTACTGCCTGAGATAGCGGAGCGGACAGGCCTGAACGCGGATACGATAGTGGTCGGAGGAGCCGGCGACAATGCGGCAGCGGCGGTGGGGACCGGTGTTGTAGCGGACGGCGCCGCATTTACAACGATTGGGACATCCGGGGTGGTATATGCCCACAGCAGCAAGCTTGCCGTAGATCCGAAGGGGAGGGTGCATACATGCTGCTGTGCCGTTCCGGGAGCATGGCATATGATGGGAGTGACCCAGGCCGCCGGTTTATCCCTGAAATGGTTCTGCGGACAATTCTGCCAGGATTATATGGTGGAGGCGGAGCGTCAGGGAAGAGATGTCTATGATTTAGTGAATGAAGCGGTCCAGGAGATAAAACCCGGCAGTGACAGGCTTATTTACCTGCCCTATCTGATGGGAGAGAGGACACCTCATTTGGATCCGGACTGCCGCGGCGTATTTTTCGGACTGTCGGCCATCCATACGAAAAGCCATCTTTTAAGAGCCGTCATGGAAGGCGTTGCGTATTCGCTCTTCGACTGCAGCGAAATTCTTGGGGATACGGGTGTGAAAATCACAGAGATGATGGCCTGTGGCGGCGGAGGGAAAAGTCCTGTCTGGAGGCAGATGCTGGCCGATCTTTACGGCTGCCCGGTTAAGACGGTGAAGCAGCAGGAAGGTCCGGCTCTTGGAGCTGCGATACTGGCCGGCGTGGGCTGCGGTATTTATGACAGTGTAGAGACAGCCTGCGGCCGTCTGCTGAGGATGAGCAGCAGCACGGAGCCGGAGGAAGAAAACACGGTGCTCTACAGACAGTTCCATTGTCTGTACCAAAGACTTTATAGCAGTCTGAAAGAAGATTTTAAAGAGCTTGCCGGACTGTAAGACGGTGTGGGAAGGAAAAGGAGACGCCAAATGATACCTGCTATAGAAAACAGACGAAGCATGGCGTTAACAGTACTTTACCGTAAACATTCAAATCCCTCCTTCATATCATAAAGAAGGAGGGATTTATTATGTCAGAACGTTCATACACACCCAGAGATATTTTTGCAGATATTCTTGAAGACAATGAACCGCAGGCTGTTGCCTGGGTCAGGGGAGATGCCGCTCATCCGGCCTTAAGCGGCATGATCAAATTTTATAAGACGCCGTATCAGGGTGTACTTATTGAAGCCGAAGTATTCGGCCTTCCGGATCAGGGACGGCCGTCTCAGAGCAATTACTATGGATTCCATATCCACGAAAATGGAAACTGCAGCGGTACGGCGGCAAGCCCGTTCGCTAACGCCGGTTCCCATTACAACCCGTCTAAAGCACCTCATCCGTTACATGCCGGTGACTTCCCGCCTCTGCTGAGCAATCAGGGGTATGCCTGGATGTCCTTCTATGATAAGCGGTTTTCGCTCCAGGATATTCTGGGGAGATCCGTAATCATCCACAACCAGCCCGATGACTTTACAACCCAGCCGTCAGGTAATTCCGGCGCGATGATAGGCTGCGGCGTAATCATGAAGAATTAGGTCACTGTTCACACGGTTCCGTTCCTCCGGACTTCAGTTTCACCAGCAGCCTGCGGGTCAGGATTACCGAAGTGATGGTGTAATAGATTTCCAGCGCGCTGCTGACGATTCCGACCAGTATCAGGAGGAAAGCCGAACCTGCTACGATTCCTGCCCACGCAAAGAGGCAGGAACCGTAGCGGGACGGATCCGTGCGGTATTCTTTCAGGATAATCAGGAAAAGACTAGCCAGCAGAAGAACGGCGGCCATAAATGCAAATATAATATGAAGAAACGATTTAAACGGCATCTCCTCCGGCAGATAGGGGGTAGTGATGGCACAAAAAAGCAGGACAAGTGAAGAGGGAACCAGGAAGGTTCCTTTTGGTTTCTGTTTCATAAGCCGGATAGCGGTGCGGAGAGAGTAGTAGAAATACGCTCCCACCAGAACTCCCCACAGAACGAAGGCGTCTTTCCTGTGCAGATAGTTGCCGATAACGGAAAAATTCGTTGTAAACCACCCGTATCCTTTGACAAAAAGGATGGTATAAGCCGGAATAATAATATAAGCTATCAGGTTAAGCATAATGCAAAAATTCCTCTCCAAATAAATTTACAAAAGAGTAGTATACCAGAATGTAAAAGATATAGGGTGAAATTTTTATAGTATTTTTGTTAAATTTTTATAATACTGTAAATTTTGTTTTTTAACAGCTTTATAAAATTCCGTAAATAACCTGCCTGTGCAGGCTATTGTCGCTCATACCATTAAGCAGGTTTTAACCTAATTATCCGTTAATTCTTTAATTGCTTTGACTATTCTGTTTAATCCCTCTTCCAGCATGCTTTGCGGGCAGGCAACTGTCATTCTAAAATATCCGGCTCCGGATTCGCCAAATACATGACCGTTTTCAATCAATAAATCATACTTTGTTATCAGTAATTCAAATAATTTTTCGTAATCTACATATGCTCCAAAATTTATCCAGGCTAAAAACGTCCCCTCAGGCTTTTTGTATTTTACTTTCGGAAGATGTTTATTAAGATAATCCACTAAAAAATCAAAGTTCTGCTCAACATATTCCATGACTTCATCAACCCAATATTCGCATTTATTATAAGCGGTCTCTGCTAAAACCATATCAAGCGGCGGGGCAAAACTAATATAATGTTTTTTCCTTGTTTCTTTGTGCCATATTTGTTTTAACTCTTCATCATCTATGATTATTTGTGAAATTGGTACCCCTCCGACATTGAAGGTTTTGCCTAAAGCCACAGCAGTAATAATTTTACTGTAATCACTTATCGTCTTAAGTGGATGATGCGTTACATTAGCTCGTGTTAAATCGCAATGCAGTTCATCAGAGAAAATTAAAACATCATTTTCTTGACATAAATCGACTATTTTCTTTAATTCATCCTTTGTCCATACCCTGCCTACCGGATTATGCGGTGAACATAAGATTAGCATTGTATTATTAGGATCTTTTAATTTGTTTTCTAAATCAATAAAATCAATGCTATAATTCTCATCGTTATTTATTAACTGATTATTAACTATTTTTCTATCAGTTCCTTCTATTAACTCGGCAAATGGATAGAATACAGGCTCCTGAATAATAACTCCTTCCCCTTTTTTTGTAAAACCTCTTAAGATAAAACCCAATGCAGGCAGAACACCCGGCGAATAAAAGATGGAATCTTTTGAAATGGTCCAATTGAATCGTCTTTTATACCATCCTTGAACAGATTCAAAATAGCTGTCGCCCGGCATAGAATGTCCAAGAAATCCATGCTCAACCCTTTTAATCAGTGCTTCAGTTATTTCATCAGCAACTTTAAATTCCATATCCGAAAGCCATAGAGGCAATGCTGTCTCTGATACTCTGCTGTCCACAAAATCTTTATGATCCCATTTAACACAATCCGATCCTTTTCTATTGTATAGCTTGTCTAAAATTAATTTTCCCATAGCGCCGCTCCTTTTACTATTTTATATATCTCTTATTATCTATAACACAGAAGATTGTGAGGAACAACTTAACAGAATTCCAAATAGAGGGCGATAAAAATTAAGATTGTGTCATCACAGTAGACGTTTACACGTAATTTAGATATAATGTGTATATAAAACTGCTTTACTACGCTAAAATTTATGCTTTTAGAACCTTTCTGTGAAACGAGGTGGATTTATATGTCGGAATACCTGATGGAATTAGGCAGCATTCTTAGAAAAGTGAGAAAATTACGTGGTTTAACTATCCAACAGCTAGCAGATAAAATCCAGAAAAGTAAATCAACGTTGTCAAAATACGAGCGCGGCGAAATAGCAATAGATATTCTTACTATTAAGGAAATTTCTCGGGTTTTAAATATAAGCATTGATGAGTTATTACCTGGAACCGCTGATAATTCAAGTCAACATTGCTATCCTTCCACTGCAAATGTCCCATCATTTTTTAAAAACAATACACGTTTTTATTCTTATTATTATGATGGCCGGAATAAAAATATAATTTGTTCCGCTTTATTGGTTAAAAATGCTCATGATGATAACTCTATCGGTGTTCATATGTACATGAATATAAAAGATATAAATTACCCTCAGGCATGTGAAAATACATACTATGGTCTGATGACTCATCATGATATAATTACTAGAATGGACTTCATTAATCGTGATACTTCAGTAGAAAAAGCATCAATAGCTATTCTCTCTCCATTTGTTGAAAATGATGAAAGATGGGGGCTTTGGTCAGGAATTTCTACAAGGCCGGTAATGCCGGCCTCAATAAAGATGCTCTTTACAAAAACTCCCCAAAAGACAGACATAGACCTAAAAAAGAAACTAATGTTAACACAAGAAGATTACAAACTAATAAAACTTTATAATATGTTTACCGTATTTTAAACAATACAATCAAAGAAACAGCAGTGAGGAACAGTCTGTCCCCGGCCGTCATAAACTAAAAGAAAAAGGATAACACATTTATGACGGTAAAAAGTGTCAATACAAGAAATCTGACGAAAGCGGAACTGGATAAAGAAGACGCGCGTATTAAAGAGATGACGGCGGCAGAGCTTCGTAATTTCAGGGAGAGCTTTGACGCGGACCAGATGGGTTTTGCCGGCAGGAAGGAGGGTGTCTGATATGGAAATCAACCGTCTTCTGACGCCATATAATTACAGCAACGGTCTGGAGAGCCGTATCAAATACATTGTAATCCATTATGTAGGAGCTACAGGCGGAGCAAAAGCCAATTGTGAGTATTATGCAAGCAAATACATCGGGGCCAGCGCCCACTACTTTGTGGGCTTTGAAGGAGAGATATGGCAGTCGGTGGAAGAGCGCAATATCGCATGGCATTGCGGAGCCAATGCATATAAGCATCCCGAGTGCCGCAATTCCAACAGTATCGGAATTGAGCTGTGTGTCAGAAACAAAGGAAGCCAGGCGGCAACCAGCCGCGACTGGTACTTTGAGGACGCCACGGTGCGTTCGGCTGTGGCCCTGACCAGAGAGCTGATGGAAAAATACAAGATAACGGCAGACCGGGTGGTCCGCCATTATGATGTCACCGGTAAAATATGCCCGAATCCTTTTGTCTATAATCATACGGATCATACCTGGGAGGAGTTTAAAGCCGCGCTTAAATCAGCCGGTTTCACACCGGGCTGGGAGAAAGATACTTTGGGCAGATACCGCTATGTACAGGCAGACGGCACCTATGCAGTTAATAAATGGCTGCTGATTAACCACCATTGGTATCTGTTCGGGAAGGACGGATATATGCTGACTGACTGGCAGCGCTGGAATGGCAGCAGCGTCATCGGCCCGAATGATCCGGGAGACTGGTATTTCCTCGACAATACGGTGGATGGGCCGTTGGAGGGGGCATGCTGGCACACGCTGAACAACGGAGCACAGGTGATCTGGTTTGTGGATTAGCAGACGTACCGATTTATTATATTGATTCAATTTTACGGCTGACAAAAGCGGAGGCGCTGCAAAACCGGTTTATTCCAGTTCTGCAGCGCCTCCGCTTTTGTCAGCCGTCTGCTCCTACTGTATAAGATAAACTTCCGCCATCTGCGAACCAAACTGGCGTGTCTGGGCATGGGTGTCAAAGAAAATATCCACATGTCTGCCCTTTACGCCGCCGCCGACATCCTCTGCCGTGTAAACGGTTCCGTTAATCATCAGTTTGCTTCCGATGGGGATAACCCTGGGATCCACAGCCACCGTATGCCCGGCCGCGGCGATTGCTCCGGAACTGGTATGGCGTCCCCATCCCTCGGAACAGGAACGGCAGGGGCAGTAGGCGGTAAGACGGAAGGTGCCGAGAAGGTGGGCCGTCCTTCCGTCTGTGGCTGCGGCCGCGTTCCCTTTTGTATAGTAGACGGAGTTAGTGAACTTCTGTCCGTCTTTGTAAGCTGCCGCCGAATACGTTCCGTCGGCTAAATTGCTCAGATCAACGGTCGCGGTAAAAGCCGGGGTTCCTTCTTCTCCCACCTGTGAAACCAGGTCATTTCTTTTGGAATCCGGTTTGGCAGGTATTTCACTTACCGTTTCGCCGGTCACGGTGTTCGTGATTTTCAAAAGAATATCGGGAGAGGAGAGCGGGGAAGCCGTCTCATAGGCCCAGCCGGAAATCTGCGTTCCGTTGAAAACGTCAACGCTCCCGACGATGGCGCCTGCTGAGGCAAAAGCCGGTGTTGTATAGAGGAATGTGAGACTTATCATCAGTAAGAGATACTTTAGAATAAACGTTTTTTTCATAATAGATAAACGCTCCTTTCTGTTACCTTACTTACAATAATTACATATCGTAACATAATTTAACAAATATGTAACAATTAGGTAACAGTATTGTATTATACATGATTTCCAGATTTTGTCAAGTTCAAAAAAAACAGACGCTATGACAAGATTATCATTTGTCATAGCGTCTGTTTCTTTGAAAGGACCGGCGTCAAAAAATCTGAGAGCCGTGTCTGTCTTTACTCCACCGCGTATACATCAACTGTTTTCAGACCGTAATTAAGCGCCTGCTGATGTGTGTCGAAAAAGATGTCCAACTTATTGTCGACTACATTCGTTCCGATGTCCTCTACCGTATAAATGGTGTCGCCTATCATTAATTGAGTGCCGATAGGGAAGCGGTTTATATCCGCCGAAATGGTGTGGTTAGCTGTAGGGACGGTTCCTGAATAGGTCAGCTTATGGCCGCCCGGACAACACTGGGAACAGTTACAATATGCAGTTGTCTGGAATTTACCGAGATAAGCTCCCTTCTTTCCAGTTTCCGGTGAGGCCGGTACCGGAGCGCTTTTGTCTCCGGCAGGTCCCTGTGACGCTGCCTTCACGCCGGCCGTCTCCTTCTTACTGTATTGGGGAGAGCCGTAAATCCGGTTCTTTCCGGAAGCCGTCTCAACATATCCCTCCACGATAAAGGATGTGCCTTCAAGGCTGTCCCAATTCACAGTGTAAGAAAAGGCGTGATTGCCGTTTCCCATGCTATTTGCTAAATCACTACGGTATTGGTCTGCTGTCACTCTGGCAAGTTCCTTTGCCTCGGTAGTTCCGTCTGTGTAAACATAGAGGACTACGGAAGCACTTTTGTCAGGATTGTCCGTATCAACTGCCCATCCGCTTATGACGGAACCGGTAATCGGGTCCATCTCGCCGTTTGAATTGTCGGCGAAGGATGTAAACACACCCATCAGCATACAAATGATGGTCAGAGCTGCTACGGCAAATCCATGGCGTAATCTTGTTCTCATGATTTTCCTCGCAATCCGGTTTTATTTTGTTTTGGCAATGGAAAGCCCGTTTGACGCGCAATCCATCATGTTTCATAAATATTATGATGTATTATCATTATATTACAAAATTATTAAAAGTCAAGATAAACAGCGGAAACGCCCCGTATGGGCAGTGCAAAAAACGCTTATAAAACGTTGCTTTTCACCAATTCCGGAGAACAAGCTATAGATGAAAACAGGTCCGATGGATACTTCATATTGTGGAAAAAACTGGAAAACCAATTCAAATTTTATTAAGAAAAATATTTTTCTAAAAATTTCTAAAAAATTAGAAAAACGGGTTGACAAAAGGAAGGTGAAGTAATATAGTATCAATGTAGATGTTAGCACTCTCAAAGGTTGAGTGCTAATAAATTAAAAACTTCCTTCCGGGAAGATGGATACTGAGAAAGGATGAATGCAGATGGAACTGGATGAGAGGAAAGAAAAGATATTAAAAGCGATAATCCAGACCTATCTGGAAACGGGGGAGCCGGTCGGCTCCAGGACGATTTCCAAGTATTCCGACCTGCAGCTTAGCTCAGCGACCATACGCAATGAGATGTCCGACCTGGAGGAGCTGGGTTATATTATACAGCCCCATACCTCGGCGGGACGGATTCCTTCCGATAAGGGATACCGATTCTATGTGGATCAGTTGATGAAGGAAAAAGAGAATGAAGTCACTGAGATGCAGGAACTGGTGATTCAACGGGTGGACAGGGTGGAACTGCTGTTAAAGCAGCTTGCCAAGCTTTTGGCCGTCAACACGAATTATGCAACAATGATAAGCGGTCCCCAATATCATCACACGAAACTGAAATTTATCCAGCTTTCCAGGGTAGAGGCAGGGAAACTTTTAATAGTGACGGTTCTGGAGGGCAATATTATCAAGAACTCAATTGTCCGCCTGGACGCAGAGCTGAATGATGATGAGATCCTGAATTTGAACATACTTTTAAACAACAGCCTGAACGGCCTGACAATTGAGCAGATCAATCTGGATGTAATCAGCAATATGAAGGAACAGGCCGGCGACAGACGCCAGGTTGTGGACCTGGTGCTGAATGAAGTGGCTGAGGCAATCAGGGCCAATGAAGAGGACCTGCAGATATATACGGAAGGAACTACGAATATTTTCAAGTATCCGGAACTGAGCGACGGCCAGAAGGCCAGCCAGCTAATAAGTACTCTGGAACAGAAGGAGCTTCTTAAAAATCTCTTTACGGAATCCGGGGAGGGAAGCGAAAAGCATGAAATACAGGTGTATATCGGCAATGAGACCCCGGTTCAGTCCATGCAGGACTGCAGCGTCGTAACGGCCAATTACGTATTGGGAGACGGTCTGCGCGGAACCATTGGAATTATAGGTCCTAAGCGTATGGACTACGAAAAAGTGGTATCTACCCTTCGATCGCTGATGAGCCAGCTGGAAGATACTTTTAAAAATGAAGAAAGGTGAGTTGCAAAGTGAGCGAAGAGATGAAAGATATAGAGATGAATGATATAGAATTGAATGAATCCGCAGCTGCGGAAGAAACAAACGGCATGGCAGCCGATGAAGCGGCAAAAACCGAAGAGACATCGGCGCAGGGAAACAATGAGGCGTCAGAAGAGGCGGACGGTGAAGCTTCCGAGACGGGCGCAAAAGAAAAGAATACCGAGAAAAAGGGGTTCTTTTCCAAAAAGAAAGATAAGAAGGATGAGCAGATTGAAGAACTGACAGACCGTCTGAAGCGCACGATGGCGGAATTTGACAATTTCCGTAAGAGAACGGAGAAGGAAAAAGCGGCCATGTATGAAATCGGGGCAAAGGATATCGTGGAACGGATCCTTCCGGTTGTGGATAACTTTGAGAGAGGGCTTGCAGCCATTCCTGAAGCAGAGGTGAAATCGGCTTTTGCAGAAGGCATGGATATGATATATAAGCAATTATTAAAAACGTTAGAAGAGGCAGGGGTAAAGCCAATCGAGGCAGTAGGCCAGCCGTTCGACCCGAATTTCCACAATGCGGTGATGCATGTGGATGATGAAACACTTGGGGAGAATGTGATTGCCGAAGAATTCCAGAAGGGATATCTCTACCGTGACAGCGTAGTAAGGCACAGCATGGTAAAAGTGGCGAACTAGGCAGCAGAAAAGACAGTTTTAAGATAACAGAGACAACAACACAAATTTAGAAATTTGGTAAACAATTAATTCAGGAGGAAAAAACTATGAGCAAGATTATCGGTATTGACTTAGGTACAACAAATAGCTGTGTGGCAGTTATGGAAGGCGGTAAACCAGTAGTTATCGCCAATACAGAAGGCGTAAGAACAACACCGTCCGTAGTGGCATTTACAAAAACAGGAGAGAGGCTGGTAGGTGAGCCTGCTAAACGTCAGGCAGTTACCAACGCGGAGAAGACCATCTCCTCTATCAAGAGACATGTAGGTACAGACTATAAGGTTTCAATCGACGACAAGAAATATACTCCACAGGAAATTTCCGCTATGATTCTTCAGAAACTGAAAGCAGACGCAGAAAGCTATCTGGGAGAAAAAGTAACGGAGGCCGTTATCACGGTTCCGGCCTACTTTAACGATGCTCAGCGTCAGGCTACGAAAGATGCCGGAAGAATTGCAGGACTGGATGTAAAACGTATCATCAACGAGCCGACGGCGGCAGCGCTGGCCTACGGTCTTGACAATGAAAAAGAGCAGAAGATTATGGTATATGATCTGGGCGGCGGTACGTTCGATGTATCCATCATCGAGATCGGCGACGGCGTAATTGAAGTTCTCGCTACCAACGGCGATACACGTCTGGGCGGTGACGACTTTGATAACAGAGTGACACAGTGGCTGATTGATGAATTCAAGAAAGCAGAAGGCGTAGATCTTTCCGCTGACAAGATGGCACTTCAGAGGCTGAAAGAAGCGGCTGAGAAGGCGAAAAAAGAGCTTTCTTCCGCAACCACAACCAATATCAACCTTCCGTTCATCACCGCTACGAGCGAAGGTCCGAAGCATCTGGACATGAACCTGACAAGAGCAAAATTTGATGAACTGACAAGAGACTTAATCGAGAGAACAGCAATCCCGGTACAGAACGCATTAAAGGATGCCGGAATCACAGCGTCCGAGCTTGGTAAAGTCCTTCTGGTGGGCGGTTCCACACGTATGCTGTCCGCACAGGAGAAAGTAAAACAGCTGACAGGCCATGAGCCGAGCAAGTCCTTAAACCCGGATGAGTGTGTTGCCATCGGTGCGGCTATCCAGGGCGGTAAGCTGGCAGGCGATGCAGGTGCAGGAGATATCCTTCTTCTGGATGTAACTCCGCTTTCCCTCTCTATTGAGACCATGGGCGGCGTAGCTACAAGACTGATTGAGAGAAATACGACAATTCCTACAAAGAAGAGCCAGATTTTCTCCACTGCGGCCGATAACCAGACAGCGGTTGACATTCATGTAGTACAGGGTGAGAGACAGTTTGCAAAAGACAACAAGACATTGGGCAATTTCCGTCTGGATGGCATCCTTCCTGCAAGAAGAGGCGTTCCTCAGATCGAAGTTACCTTTGATATCGATGCCAACGGTATTGTAAACGTGTCTGCCAAGGATCTGGGAACAGGAAAAGAGCAGCACATCACAATCACATCCGGTTCCAACATGTCCGATTCCGATATTGATAAAGCGGTAAAAGAAGCGGCGGAATACGAAGCACAGGATAAGAAGAGAAAAGAAGCGATTGACACGAGAAATGATGCAGATTCCATCGTATTCCAGACTGAGAAGGCACTGGAGGAAGTCGGCGACAAGATCGATGCAAACGATAAGGCCGTTGTCGAGGCAGACTTAAATGCCCTGAAAGAGGCAATCAACAAAGCTCCGATTGATCAGATGACGGATGCCCAGGTTGATGAGATTAAAGCCGGTAAGGAAAAACTGATGGCAAGCGCGCAGGCTCTGTTCGCAAAGGTTTACGAAGCGGCACAGGGAGCGGCAGGCGCACAGGGAGGTCCTCAGCCGGGCCCGGATATGGGCGCAGGCGCACCTCATGATGACAATGTAGTTGACGGAGACTTCAAAGAAGTGTAATATAGCTTCTGACAGTGATTAAGATAAAAAACACGTAACGGGGATTGGGCAAAGCCCAAGCCCCTTTACGGGTGTTTAGGAGAGGAAGACTTGACATGGCAGAGAGTAAGAGAGATTACTATGAAGTCTTAGGCGTTTCTAGGGATGCTGACGACGCAGCCCTTAAAAAAGCATACAGAGCACTTGCTAAAAAATATCATCCTGACGCAAATCCAGGCGATCAGGCTGCGGCAGATAAGTTCAAGGAAGCTTCGGAAGCCTACAGCGTATTAAGCGATCCGGAAAAGAGAAGACAGTATGATCAGTTTGGTCATGCGGCCTTTGACGGTGCGGCAGGCGGCGCCGGAGGATTCGGCGGCTTTGATTTCAGCGGCGCGGATATGGGCGATATTTTCGGCGACATTTTCGGTGATTTGTTCGGCGGAGGAAGAAGCAGCAGAAGCGCAAGCAATGGGCCGATGCGGGGCGCCAACGTGCGTACCAGCGTGCGTATCACATTTGAAGAGGCGATTTTCGGCTGCGAGAAGGAACTTGATCTGAACCTGAAGGAAGTCTGTGATAAATGTCACGGAACCGGTGCAAAACCGGGAACCCAGCCACAAACCTGTACAAAATGTAACGGCAAAGGAAAAATTATGTATACGCAGCAGTCCTTCTTCGGCCAGATCCAGAATGTTCAGACCTGTCCGGACTGCGGCGGTACCGGCAAGATTATCAAAGAAAAATGTCCGGACTGCTATGGAACCGGTTTTGTCACCAGGAGAAAGAAAATCAAGGTTACAATTCCGGCCGGTATCGATAATGGCCAGAGTCTGCGCGACCGGGGCAACGGTGAGCCGGGTATCAATGGAGGCGAAAGGGGCGATCTGCTTGTAGAAGTAATCGTATCCCCGCATCCGATATTCAAACGCCAGGATACGAGCATCTATTCCACCGTACCGATCTCCTTCGCCAAAGCGGCGCTGGGCGGCCCGATCCGTATCAAGACAGTGGATGGGGAAGTGGAGTATGAGGTAAAAGCAGGTACGCAGACCGACACGAAAGTGCGTCTCAAAGGAAAAGGCGTTCCGTCGCTTAGGAACCGGAATATCAGGGGCGATCATTTCGTGACTCTGGTTGTACAGGTTCCGGAGCGTTTGAACGAGGCTCAGAAGGAGGCGTTAAGGCGCTTTGATGATGCGATGAACGGTGTGGCTCCGGATGGGGAGAAGCCTAAGAAAAAAGGATTGTTTAAATAAACGGGTGAGGACGCTGCCGGTACGGCCAGCGGACGGG
>NZ_KE992787.1:31294-31675 GCF_000466485.1 [Clostridium] symbiosum ATCC 14940
GGGACTGCGGGCGAAGATAAAGTCTGCGGAGCCCACTCCCGCTCTGTGAAATGCATCGCGCTGTTAAGCTCGAGAGGACCTCGCAAATCAGCGATGGATTTAGGCGGCATCCGCAGACTTTGTCTTCCCCTCCGCCCCAAGGTCAGGGTTTCGCCGGGATGAAAGACTCAAGGCCAAGGGTATCGCCCGTCCACTGGCCTGCGGCCGCTGAATGTTTCACGCGTTAAGTGCGGGGGGCGGACCTTGTCGAGGCCACTCAACGCATCCATATGTGTTTGATATATGCAGGCTATGGGATAAAGTATTTGTTAGAGTATGTTTGTTAGAAGTTTAATACATTTGATGTGGTTGAAGGCGGTGACCTGTGCGCGGAGCGTGCAG
>NZ_KE992788.1 GCF_000466485.1 [Clostridium] symbiosum ATCC 14940
CGCGTCCTCCCAACCTCAGTTAAATCTCTATTTAACCCACCCCTTAGCAAACTGCACTGCAGCATCCAAAAGCGGTGACGACGAGTCCTTTCTCCACGCAATGCCTACCTCTTTTACAATCCGTTCCTCCAGTTTAAGTTCTGTCACTCCATTCAGGGAACGGGAGAGGAATTCTTCGGAAGGGAGGAAAGCGATTCCCAGCCCGCCCTGGACCATATAGAGGCCGGTGGTTGGGCTGCCGGACCGGCAGACGATGTTCGGTTCGAAACCGGCGTCGCGGCAGGCGTTCAGGCAAAGCTCCGATGCCACCTGGCCGCTCTGATGAAAAATAAAGTGTTCATCCTTCAGCTCTGACAGGCTCACAATACCCCGTTTTGCCAGAGGATGGAGACTGGGAACCGCCAGGGAATAGTAGTCTTCTCCCAGCTTTGCGAAGTCCAGGCTGGACGGCAGTTCAGTCAGGGGCCTGTTTAAGAAACCCAGATCAATTTTGCGTTCCAGCAGCAGGTCCACCAGGCGGTGTGTGCCGTCCTGAAGGATATTGACTGAGATATCCGGGTAATTATAACAGAAGGAGGACAGCATATCACCGAAATCGATACATTGCAGACTGGTGATAATCCCAAGTGTCAGACTGCCTTTGTGGAGGCCTGCGTAGAAGGCCATTTCCGCTTCCAGTGCTTCGGTGCGGCGGATGATCTCCCGGGCGCGTATTACAAACTCCTTACCCGCCTCGGTCAGAGTCGCGCCCCGTGAATTGCGGTAAAACAAGGTGATGCCCAACTCTCTTTCCAGTTTGGCAATCTGCTGGGACAGAGCTGGCTGTCCCACGTGGCAGGCTTGGGCAGCCAGGGAAAAATTACCCAGGTCTGCTACGGCCAGAACATAATTCATAGTATAAATTTCCATCAGGTTTCCTCCATTTTGCGTCCGCGGTATTCGCTCATCAGAATTCCGTTTATCTCCTCCGGTGTTTCCAGGCATCCGTTTGAAAGCCAGTGTTTAATAATCGCAGTGATACCGCTCTTGAAAAATTCACAGTGGTAATCAATAAAACGGTTGCCGAAGTGATCCCGAGCCAGAGCGGTATCATATTTAAAAATTTTGTATTGGTTGTCATAGCCCAGTTTAAAGTAGGTATTGTAGAAAGGCTGATTTTCTTTGATATGGCGGAACAGGGGCAGATAATCATTGCTGTTATAGCCGCCGGCAATTTCAGACCGATATAAATCGTTTAGGTTATCCTCCAGTGTTTCCCGTATTGTATCCGCCAATTGATAGATATCCATATAATTGGCGTAAAATGTACTTCGGTTTAATCCGGCTTTTTTACAGATATCGGAGACCGTTATTTCGTTCAGTGATTTTGTCTGAAGCAGTTCGATAAAAATATTCTCAATCGCGTCTCTTGATGCCCGTCTCCGCCGGTTGTTTTTAATATTCATAAAACCTCCCCACTTTTTAAGTCCTGCGGCGCTATTACTCCAACACGGATGATAATGATGCGGAGTGCTTTTTGACTGTGATTTTATTATAGTATAAATATAATAAACAAACAACTGTTGAGATAATAAAAGTAAGGTGAAACCTTATGAAAAGAGCAGTTTTACAGCAATGGTAATGGGAACAGTCAGCGGAGTATTATTTGCGGTTGGGATGTGCATTGCTTTGCTGCCGGAGTGGGGAGCGTTCAACCGGGGGATTATGACAGGCTGTTGTTTTTTCTTATTATCATTTTTACTGATAGTAACTGTCAGGAAGATGAATTGGATCTTTCCTTACAGGTGTAGTAAGATCAGTACAGAAACAAGAACTGAACTGAATAGCCTGCCAACCCGGGAGCGGCTTCAAAGTACAGGAAATAAATATGGCAATATTTAGGGAAAGGATTGAATTATGGAAAATCGCAATTATTTTACAGAGCGTGACGTGGAACGTCTGGAAACACAGGCAGTCCAAATCAGGCAGGATATCATCTCCATGATCCATTCGGCAAAAGCCGGTCATCCGGGTGGTTCTCTGTCAGCGGTAGAAATGGTGACAGCCCTGTATTTTCACGTAATGAATATAAAGCCGGAGGAGCCGCAGTGGGCGGACCGTGACAGGTTCATCCTCTCCAAAGGCCACTCCTGCCCGGTGCTGTACGCATCGCTGGCGCGCCGGGGATTCTTCGACCCCGCACTCCTGAACACCCTGCGTCAGTATCACTCCATTCTCCAGGGGCACCCGGATATGAATAAAGTACCGGGAATCGATATGTCGGCCGGTTCATTGGGGAACGGTTTATCGGTTGGCGTTGGCATGGCCCTGTCGGCCAGACTCCATCATCAGAATTATATGACCTACGTCATGCTGGGGGACGGAGAGATACAGGAAGGCATGGTTTGGGAGGCAGCCATGGCGGCAAGCCACCATAACCTGAAAAACCTGGTGGCAATTGTGGATTGTAACGGAGTCCAGATTAATGGCTGGGTAAACGACATCATGACGGTGGAACCGCTGGGAGATAAATGGCGTTCCTTCGGATGGCGGGTAGTGGAAGTAAACGGACATAACATGAAAGATATATTAACAGCCCTGCATACGGCAAAGACAATGCGCTGTCCAACCGTGATTCTGATGCGGACCGTCAAAGGAAAAGGAGTTTCCTTTATGGAGGATGACTCATCCTGGCATGGAGCCGCGCCGGATGATGAACAGCTTGTCAAAGCGATTGCAGAGATTGAGGAAGGAGGTGTTGTGTGATGGCAAAAACACTTGCGACAAGAATGGCATTCGGCCATGAACTGATAGAGATAGCAAAGACCAATGAGAATTTTGTGGTCTGCAACGCCGACACTAAAGCATGCGGCCTGGAAAAGTTCGGAAAAGATTTTCCGGAAAGAGAATTTTCCTTTGGAATCGCCGAGCAGAACATGGTGGGCGGAGCAGCCGGACTGGCAGCCTGCGGTAATAAAGTATTTCTTGCGACATTTGCGGTATTTGCATCCATGAGAGCCTGCGAGCAGGTAAGAACTTTCGTGTGTTATCCGAATTTGAACGTTACCGTGATTGGCACACATACAGGGCTGCAGGTCGGCGGAGACGGAGCCACCCACGCCGCGATAGAGGATGTGGCGATTATGCGCTCCTTCCCCAACATGACTGTGGTGCAGCCCGCCGATGCAGTGGCGGCAAAAGCCCTGGCACACGCTGCAGTAGATTTTAAAGGACCTCTCTATGTGAGGCTCCATAGGAACCCGGTAGCCGATATCTATGATCCGGCAATCTACCGGTTCGAATGGGGGAAAGCAAATACCGTAGTAGATTACGGAAACGATATGACGATGATAGTATCCGGCATTCTGCTGAAAAAAGCGCTGGATGCAGCCAAGATATTAAAAGAACAGGGCATCCTTGTAAGAGTGCTTGATATGGCGACCATAAAACCGTTGGATCATGAGGCGGTAATTAAGGCGGCCAGAGAGACAGGAGCCATCATGACGATTGAGGATCATACAATTTTAGGCGGTCTTGGTTCGGCAGTAGCGGAAGTGCTGGTTGAAAATGAGCCGGTTCCGATGCAGAGGATTGGTGTTCAGGATAAGTTTGGTGAATCAGGTGATCCGGAACTGCTCTACCGTGACCACGGAATGGATGTGGACTCCATCGTGGCAAAGGCAAAAGAACTTACAACCAGGAAGAAATAGCCGGGAGACAGGGAACCATTAAAGGTTACTGTTCACACCCCGCCAAAAAACGGCATGATGCGAACAATAACATGCTTCGCGATGCACAGAAACGGCGAAAAACACCGTTTCGCGCCGTGTAACTCAGGATTTTCGTGCGAAATGCGCACAAAAACACCTCGCGGGAGACTGCCTGTGAACAGTAACTATTAAAGTGTCAATCACATCAGAAAGGAAGAATTTCTTATGAAAGCACCGCATGTATGCATATTACAGACCAGTTTTGCCAAAAGGGAGGATACAATTGCGTTTCTTAAAGCGAAAGTCCCCAATGTAAAAGTGGAATTTATCACCGACAGCACCCTGCTGAGTGATGTCCGCGCGGCCAAAGGCCCGACCCAGGCCGTCATTGACAGAATGACGCTGTATGCTAAGGCAGCGGAGATATCAGGAGCGGATCTGATTGTAAACTCCTGTTCAACCGTAGGAGAAGTAGCCGATATTTATGCAAAGGAAGTAGGCATCCCGGTCATGAAGGTGGACCTTCCGATGGCGCAGGAGGCAGTCCGGCTGGGATCGAAAATCGCCCTGATTGCCACAGTGGAAACCACCCTGGGGCCAAGCCAGCGTTTAATTGAGAAAATTGGCGCGGAGCAGGGAAAGAAGATGGAGTGTACCCAGTATCTGCAAAATGCGGCATGGGCGGCGCTGCAGGACGGTCATCCGGAGGAGCATAACCGAATTCTGATGGCAAACATCAGAGAGCTTGACAAAATGGGATACGACGCTATTGTTATGGCACAGGTATCCATGAGGGCACTGCTGCCTGACCTTGAAGACATAAAGACACCTTTACTCTGCAGTTTCTTTTCCGGTTACAGCGCAGTAGCTGATAAGCTGAATGAGATTGCGGCAGCCAATGAATAGAAAACACCTTGCGGAACATTACCGTGTGTACAGTAACGAAATTAAACCAGGAATAACGGAGGAAATCAAAATGAGCAAGAAATTGGTATCTGATTTATTAGTAGATTATCTGGAGCGCAGAGGCGTTACCAAATTATTCGGCCTTTGCGGTCATACCGTAATCGGAATGCTGGACGCTTTGTCCCGCAGTGAAAAAATCGAATACATAGGAACGAGGCACGAGAGCGTTGCCTCCACCGCAGCCGACGGCTATGCCCGTGTAACCCATAAGGCGTCCGTAGTAATGTGCCACCTCGGACCAGGCCTTACCAATGTAATTACAGGTGTTGCCAACGCTTCACTGGATTCCATTCCTATGGTTGTGATTGCCGGTGACGTTCCGAGCTATTACTATGGCCGTCATCCGCACCAGGAAGTGCAGATGCACGCTGACGGCGACCAGTACAAACTTCTGGAGCCGGTAGTGAAAAGAGCATGGAGAGTAGACGATGTTGAGGCATTCCCCGACATTCTCGACAAGGCGTTCCGTCTGGCTGAATCCGGCCGTCCGGGACCGGTCCTTGTGGATGTTCCGATGGATATGTTCTCGAGAGAAATGGATGAAGACCTGTGGGCGCGCACACATAAAGGAAACCTTGTAACCATGCGTCCGGCTCTTGATCCGGCAGCGGCAAAAGCCATTGCAAAAAGACTGGCCCGGGCCAAAAACCCGGTTCTCCACGCCGGCGGAGGCATTCTGCTGTCACAGGCGTCAGAGGAACTGGCCGCTTTGGCGGAATATCTCGATATCCCGGTGTCCCGTACACTGGCCGGACAGGGCTGTCTTTCCGACCTGCACCCGCTGATGATTGGACAGACCGGTTTCTGGGGACTGGAATTCACACACTCCCTTACAACAAATGCCGATGTAATCCTGGGACTGGGAACAAGATTCGGCGAGGCAGACAGCTCAAGCTGGTATCAGGGCGTTACATTTGACCCGGATAAGACGACCTTCCTTCAGATTGACATTGACCCGATGGAGATCGGCCGCAACTATCCGGTGGAAATCGGCGCAATGGGAGACCTGAAGATTGGCCTGGGACAGATTCTTGAGGAAGTGAAAAAGCTTTGTCCGGAGGGTAGAAATAATCCTGAATTACGTGCCAGAATCGCAAGAGCCAAAGCAGACTTCAAACAGTCCAACGCTGCGATTTCAAGCGACAGCCGTTTCCCGATGACGCCTCAGCGGATTCTCAAGGATGTCAAAGAAGTAATCCCGGAGGATGCAGTAATCTTTACAGATGTAGGCTGGAACAAGAATGGCGTTGCACAGGAATTTGACATCACCATTCCTGGAACCATTCATCACTCTTCCGGTCTTGCTACGATGGGATTCGGACCTTCCGCAGTTCTCGGCGGCAAGGTTGCTGCACCGGACAAAATCGTTATCAACCTGACGGGAGACGGCGGCTTCGGCATTAATCCGTCCTGTCTGGCGACGGCCGTAGAGCATGGCATTGCCTGTACCTGGGTCGTAATGAACAACTCCGCATTCGGAACCATCGCAGGCCTTGAAAATGCAAACTATAAGACGAAATTCGGCACGGTATTCTATAAACCGGACGGAGAGCGTTACACCATCTGCTGGGCGGATGTTGCAAAATCCTATGGAATCGAGTCCATCTGTGTTAATTCGGCCGAAGAGTTCAAACCTGCTTTGGAGAAGGCTATTGCCGCCAACAAAGAGGGACGTCCGTTCCTGGTTGAAGCTCCGATGGAAAATATCGTCGTACCGACACCCGGCTGCTGGAATATCAATGATATTTATACACCAAACGCATTCGTAAAAGAGGGTAAACTTGTGAAAAAGGAAAATGGCCGTTACGTTGCTCCAAGCCATTCCAAATCACACGACGGCTGCTTAAATTAAACACAGAAGTTCGTATTCCGGGTTTCCTATACTTAAAGTTCCGTTTGACGAAACCCGGAAGACGGACTCCTGGTTATCAGGAGGTTAATGATGGAAAAAATGTTTTCACTTGCCTATCTGACCGTACCGGGAACCCATCCGGCTGATCAGATTGAAATCGCAGCCCGCTGCGGCTATGAGGGAGTCAGCCTGCGGCCCATATCCATGAAGCTGCCCGGAGAGCCTGATTTTCGTCTGGCGAATCCGGTGATATATCAAAATGTGAAGTCGGCTCTTAACCGTACCGGCGTTAAACTTCTGGATATCGAGCTGGCCAGGGTTGGAGACGGAATTGACGTATCGGCTTATGAGGCAGATTTTGAAAAGGCGGCAGAGCTGGGAGCCCGCTATGTGATATCAAGCGTATGGAGCCCAGACAGGGAGTATTCCCTGGCCCAGCTTGAGACAATTTGTGATATGGCACAGAAATATAATTTGCTGGTTAACCTGGAGTTTATGGCATTTGCCAATGTCCGTACACTGGAGGAATCTTTGGTGGTAATGGATCAGGTAAACCGGCCAAATTTAAGGCTCATGGTAGATACGCTTCATGCACACCGGGCAGGAGTGACTCAGGAGATGCTTAAGAAGGTTCCGGCAGAGAAATTCGGCTTTGTCCATCTCTGCGACGGTCCGGCCTGGATTCCTCCGGACGATCACCCTGATATGGCGGGTGTGGCCCGTTCGGCCCGGCTTTACGTCGGAGAAGGGGGAATTGATATTGCCGGAATGCTGCATGGGATAGCGGAAATTCCTTATTATTCGATTGAACTTCCCAATGCCGCTGAAATAGAAGCAGGGGGCAAGCTGGCTCATGCCGCGCGCTGCCTTGATACGGCCAAACGTTACCTTACGGCCAATGGGCTGTTGTAGAGGAGGAAGACAATGAAATTTTTTATTGACACGGCCAATGTGGATGAAATCAGAGAGGCCGGCGCCATGGGGATTATCTGCGGAGTGACGACCAATCCCTCACTGATTGCAAAGGAAGGCCGCAATTTCAATGAGGTTATAAAAGAGATTACAGAGATAGTGGACGGCCCGGTATCCGGGGAAGTTAAGGCCACTACGGAAAAAGCGGAGGATATGGTTGCGGAGGGCCGTGAGATTGCGGCTATCCACCCGAACATGGTCGTCAAGATTCCGATGACGGCGGAAGGTCTGAAAGCGGTGAAAATACTTTCAGCAGAAGGGATCAAAACGAACGTAACGCTGGTTTTTACGGCAAACCAGGCTCTTCTGGCAGCCAGGGCGGGCGCGTCCTATGTGTCCCCGTTTCTCGGAAGACTGGATGATATCTCCACGGACGGAACAGAGCTGATCCGTGATATTGTACAGATTTTCGACAATTATCCGGAAATCACGACGGAAATCATCTGTGCCTCGACAAGACATCCGCTGCATATCACGGATTGCGCGAAGGCGGGCGCCGATATCGCCACTGTGCCTTATAAGGTTCTGATGCAGATGGTCAGACATCCCCTGACGGATGAGGGAATTGACAAGTTCAGGAAAGATTACCTGGCGGTATTTGGAGAATAGTAACAATTAGCAGGTACGGGCCTTCAGCCGGATAACGGCAGGAGGCCCGAATTCAAATTAACAGGCAAATTTAAATGAAAGGCAATGAGATGCCGCCGCTTATGCGGCCCGCAGCGGGCGTTCGCCCAATCTTGATTGCCGGAAAAGAGGTTATAATGGAAATCCTGGAATTAAAAAAGAAGGCCAATGAAGTCCGCAGAGGAATTCTGACCGCCGTGCATGCGGCGAAATCCGGCCATCCCGGCGGTTCACTCTCCGCTGCTGATATTTTTACATATCTGTATTTTGAAGAAATGAATATCGATCCATCCAGGCCGGATATGGAAGGCCGGGATCGCTTTGTATTATCAAAGGGCCATAATGCGCCGGGACTGTACGCTGTTCTGGCAGAGCGGGGGTATTTTCCCAAGAAGGATTTGCTCACGCTGCGCCAAATCGGTTCTTACCTTCAGGGGCATCCTGATATGAAACATATCAAAGGCGTGGATATGTCCAGCGGCTCTCTGGGGCAGGGGATCTCGGCAGCGGTCGGGATGGCACTGGCGGCAAAGATGGACGGTGCGGCGTACCGCGTATACGCGCTTCTTGGAGACGGGGAGCTGCAGGAAGGCCAGGTCTGGGAGGCGGCCATGTTTGCAGGTTACCGGGAGCTGGATAATCTGGTGGTGATCGTGGACAATAACAATCTGCAGATTGACGGCTCTATTGATGAGGTATGCTCCGCATACCCGATAGACGAAAAATTCAAGGCGTTTAATTTCCACGTGATTTGTGTGAAAGACGGAAACGATATGGCGCAGCTTCATGAGGCGTTCCTGGAAGCGGCCAAAGTCAAAGGAAAACCAACCGCCATCATTGCGGAGACTATAAAGGGGAAAGGAATCTCCTTTATGGAAGACAAGGCGTCCTGGCATGGTAAAGCGCCGAATGACGAGGAATACTGCCGGGCCATGGATGATCTCACGGCGATTGACGAGATGCTGGAAGAGGAAGAAAAAACAGTAGAGAAGCAGTCTGCCGCAGCTGCCGGGAAGGAGGAGAACGCAAATGGAAAATAAGAAAATTGCGACCAGGGAAAGCTACGGCAATGCCCTGGCGGAACTGGGTAAAACACATGAGAATCTGGTGGTGCTTGACGCCGATCTGGCGGAGGCAACCAAAACAGCCATTTTCCGGGGGGTGTTTCCGGAACGTCATATCGACTGCGGGATTGCGGAGTGTAATATGATTGGGATTGCGGCCGGTCTGGCGGCATCGGGAAAGGTACCGTTTGCCAGCTCCTTTGCCATGTTTGCAGCAGGGAGGGCCTTTGAACAGGTGCGGAATTCTGTGGGTTACCCTCATCTCAATGTTAAGATTGCGGCGACCCATGCCGGGATTTCCGTGGGAGAGGACGGAGCCACCCACCAGTGCAACGAGGATATAGCGCTGATGCGGACGATACCGGGAATGACTGTGATCTGCCCGTCCGATGACGTGGAGGCAAAAGCTGCGGTGAAGGCGGCTTATGAGCATGACGGACCTGTGTATCTGAGATTCGGCCGGCTGCCGGTTCCCGTCATCAATGATACGGATGATTACCATTTTGAACTGGGAAAGGGTATCACACTGCGGGAAGGAACCGACTTGACCATCGTATCAACGGGCCTGTGCGTTCCGGCATGTCTTGACGCGGCCCGGGCTCTGGAGCGTGACGGAATCAGCGCCGGTGTAATCAATATCCATACAATCAAGCCGATCGATGAAGAGCTTCTGATACAGGCGGCTAAGAGAACCGGGAAGGTTGTCACGGTGGAGGAACATTCCGTCATTGGGGGACTGGGAAGCGCCGTCGCCGACGTGCTCTCCGAGAATTACCCGGTACCGGTGCATAAAATCGGTATCCGTGATGTATTTGGAGAATCAGGACCGGCTCAGGAGCTTCTTAAAAAGTACGGCCTGGATGCGGAGGGAATCGAGGTTAAAATTCGTATCTGGCTGTCTTCAGGCGATAATTTGTAACAGTTCAGACAGCATGAACTGTTACGGCATTGGGCTAATTAAAATCGCTGTGCGATGAGCCGAATACCTGCGGCCACTACCTTTTCACACGTTCGGCGCAGTAAATGCGCAGATTCCCCGCCAAAAAGGGGCGTGCTGCCGTGCGAACAGTAACCATAGAATCTCTCTATAAAAACGAGAGAATTCTGGTATTAGACTTTTACCTTCTGTTCCCTTATACTGAAATTACCGAAAGGACAGGTACAGAATAAACCATATAATGTAAAGGAGAGATGTTGTTATGGCTAAAGAAGTAACACCAGAGCAGATCCAGATGATCGAAGAGATGGTAGCGCGCGCGCGCGTAGCTGCAGACATTATCGCTACATATGACCAGGAAACGGTTGACCGCCTTTGTCAGGCAGTTGCCGCCGCAGTATGCGATATGAAAGTATGGGCGCCAATTTGTGACGAGGCAGTTGATGAGACAGGTCTCGGCGACAAAGTAACAAAGAGAAACAAACGCAACAAAATTAAATTAATCCTGAGAGACTGTCTGCGCAACAAGAGTGTCGGCATCATTGAAGAAAATCCGGAAAAAGGTCTTGTTAAGTATGCTAAACCAGTCGGCGTTATCGCTTCCCTGGTTCCTACTACAAACCCATGTTTAACACCGGCAGGCCAGATTATCTACGCTATCAAGGCAAGAGACGTAATGATCTGCTCCCCGCATCCGCGTGCAAAAGTTGTAACAAATAAATGTATTGATATCATCCGCGAAGTTCTGGTTCGTGAAGGCGCACCGGCTGATATCATCCAGGGAATCAAAGAGCCGTCCATCTCCCTGACCAATGAGCTGATGAAACGTGCAGACCTGATTATCGCTACAGGCGGCCGTCCAATGGTTAAATCTGCTTACTCCGCAGGTGTGCCGGCATACGGTTCAGGCGCAGGAAATGCAACAGTTATCATCGACGATACCTGTAACACACCGGAGCGTCAGAGAGAAGCTGCAAGCAACACACGTATTTCCAAGACTTCCGACTTCGGTTCCGGCTGCTCCTGTGACGGAAACCTGGTTATCCACGAGTCCATCTATGACGACTTCGTAAAAGCTCTGGAAGCAGAAGGCGCTTACCTGGCAAATGAGGAAGAGGCAGAGATGCTTAAAAAGGTTATGTGGGATGAGACAGGCCACCGTCTTCCGCAGACCGTTGCTATCAGCCCTCAGAAACTGGCTCTCACAGCAGGCTTTGAGATTCCGGAAGACCGCAAATTCATCGCAGTAACAGGCGGCGGAATCAATGAAATCGGTAAAGAGTTCTTCTTCTCCAGCGAGAAGCTGACAACTCTGTTAAGCCTCTTCAAATATGAAGGTGAATTCGAGAACGCGCTTACCATGATGCAGGCTATCTTCAACGTAGGCGGAAAAGGCCACTCCTGTGGTATCTACTCCTTCGATGATGAGCATATCCACAGACTCGGCATGGCTGCACCTGTATCCCGTATCATGGTCCGCCAGCCAAACAACAAGGGCAACTCCGGTTCCGCTACAAACGGAATGCCTCCGACATCTTCCATGGGCTGCGGAACATGGGGCGGAAATATCGTTTCCGAGAACATTGCATTAAAGCACTACATGAACACAACATGGGTAGCACGTCCTCTTCCGGAAGATATGCCGTCCAATGAAGAGCTGTTCGGTGAATTCTTTAAACCTGGTATGGACGAAGAATAATAGCCGGGAAAAATGTTCAGACTTAAATTTGTAGTATCAAAACTCCTTAGATTGATAGTGATAGTTTACGTTAAACAGTATTAGCCAGATCGTGAATTTATAAAATGCCGGTCCGCCTGGAATGGACCGGCAGGCGGTGAAAACGTTACTGTTCACACCATGCCAAAAAACGGCAAGCCGTAAACAGTAACGTGAAAACTCCTCCCTCACGTGTTTTACACCGCCGATGAATGAAAGAACGATGAATAGAAACAGGCCACAGGGCGGCGGACAGCTCTGTGGCCTGTTTCTGGTGGAGCATACATAAAACGCATAAGGCATCCGATTTCGCGGATGCCTTATGCGATCAAGTTCTATTTATAAGTTATTGATAAATGTCGAAAGTAAGTCTGCGGGGAGCTGGCCCGGTGCAGAAGAATTACCTGCCGTTCCGAATGTAATGGAGGAGCCGAACACGCTGCCGCATACCCGGCTGACTGCGCCCTGTCCGCCCATGGACATGGTGATCACAGGAGTTTCATTATGCTCCTCCTGCATCGTGAGGGTGGCGTCAAGCAGAGTCAGTACATCTCTGGCGCACTGAGGGGTAACGGCATACTTGACGATATCCGCGCCGAGTTTCTGCATCTGACAGAGATGATATACAATCCGCTCCTTAGACGGAGTGGAAGCAAAGTCATGGAGGGAACCGATAATATGCATCCCTGCTTTATGCGCCGCGTCTCTTATCGTCTTCATGGCATCTTCGCCTCTGGACAGTTCCACGTCAACTAAATCCATCAGTCCGGTATCTATGACGGAAGTGAGCAGTTTTACATGGCCCTCCGTGTCAATATCTAACTTGCCGCCTTCGACGCTGGTTCTGGCGGTAAAAAGGATTGGTGTGTTGCCAAGCTGCTCCCGGAGAAAGGACATTGCCTGAAATCGTTTTTGCGGATCTTCGATATCGTTAAAAAAGTCTGCGCGCCACTCAACCATATCAAAAGGTGCGCTCTTTAATTCATTAACGGATTTACTAAGTTCCTCGATGTTTGCATCGGTGAGAGGAATACAGATTTTTGGAATTCCTTCGCCGAATACAACGTTTCTGATTTTTACGATGTTTTTCATGGCAATCTTCTCCTAAATTTGATTTAAAACAATAGTTTTTAAAATATTGTTTACAGTATAAATGCAGATTGCCAAATAGTCAAGAGTTTTATGCATTAAACTACTAAAAATTAACGCTTTAAAGTATGTTAGTAAAATTACATCAGAAAGAAGACATATTTTGTTACGTCAGCAGCTGTTCCGGGAGGTGTTTTTTATTTTTCAGCGTTCCGGCCGGTATTCATGTATAAGAGAAATCCATTCATTCATAAAAGGTGGGATCCATTTATCTTTACAATGGAGGATCTGGCTATAATAGATTTGAGGAGGGATGTTTACGCTGATCTGGGCAAGGCGCTGCTGCTTTATATAATCCGAGACAGAATATTCTGGTAAAAACGCAATTCCCATGCCCCGGCTGACGAGTTCTGCAATTGCGATAGTGCTGTCAACGATTAACGGATGCTGCAGCGACAGATTATGAGAAAAGGCCAGCTGGTTTAATCTTCCATAACAGGTCCCTGAAAGTTCTGTTACAATAAAAGGATAACTCAGCACATTTTCGAGAGATACGCCATGTTCGCCGGCCAGCGGATGATCCGGGGCTGAGATAAAGACCAGATTTTCTTTTCGTTTATAACAGCAATGGAAGTCGGGGTCCATATTCAGCTCCCCGGATATATAAAGCATATCTAACTGTCCCTGCCGGAGCAGAGGCAGCAGTTCATAGAGCTGTCCCATTTTTAAATGGACTTCAATATTTTTATAATGGGCTTTAAACAGAGGGAAAATATGCTGTGTGGTGCCGGACAGCAGAGATTCCAGGAGCCCTATTCGCAAAGTGCCCTTCATTTCTTCCGGATTTTTCCCCACATTATTAACCCGCTGCATGATTTGCAAAACTTCGTTTGCGTAGATAAAGAAATTTTGGCTCTTTGTCAATAGTTGGGGTGGGATTT
>NZ_KE992789.1 GCF_000466485.1 [Clostridium] symbiosum ATCC 14940
GACGCGTCCTCCAAACCTCAGTTAAATCTCCATAGTTTTACCTAACTTACACTGAACTGTAAACAGTAACAAGATAAGAACAGAAACGGTGAAAGAACAGTTGGACAATTTGAATAATTACTTTATACTATAAAGCATAGGGAGGTTGTGATATGTTGGAACTGATCGTGCTCGGAGCCTTTTCGGCGGCGCTTCTGTTATGCGCGGCGCTTGGAATATCAGTGCTGTATGCTCTGATTTTCGGATACATTCTTTTTGCGGGATATGCATTTAAAAAGCATTATACGGCTGTGGAGATCGCCCAAATGTCCCTGCAGGGAATAAATACCGTGAAAAATATACTGATTGTTTTTATGCTGATAGGAATGCTGACCGCCGTATGGCGTGCGGCGGGTACGATACCGCTTCTCGTCACGTTTTCTGCGGGGCTGATTGTACCTTCTGCATTCTTTCTTGTCGTGTTTTTATTAAACTGCCTTGTTTCAGTTTTGACCGGGACTGCATTTGGGACGGCAGCCACCAGCGGCGTAATATGTATGGCTATGGCCGCAGGGGCGGGGATGAATCCCGTTTACACCGGAGGGGCCATATTATCCGGAATATTTTTTGGCGATCGGTGTTCCCCGATGTCCACCAGCGCCCTGTTAGTCAGTGAGCTGACAGAAACCGATATTTTTGACAATATAAAGAATATGGTAAAGACTTCCGTCGTCCCGTTTGCCGCCGTCTGCGTCCTTTATCTGCTGATGGGACTGAACAGCGCAGGGAGCTTATTTGATTCAGTCCAGCTCTCCCTTTTGAGAGGCAGCTTCAAACTTCACTGGGTTACGGCTCTGCCTGCCGCACTTGTTATTATCTTGTCCCTGTGCAGAATCAATGTCAAGCGTACAATGATGGCCAGCATCCTGGCGGCGTCCTTTATCTGCCTGTCCGTGCAGGGAAATACCCCGGAGGAACTCCTGCGCTTTCTAATCTTCGGTTACCGTGTTCCGGAGCCGGAATTAGCGGTCATGATGAATGGGGGAGGGATCCTTTCTATGGTAAAGGTCAGCTTGATTGTATGCATCTCTTCTTCGTTTTCCTGCATATTGGAAAAGACGGGGATTCTGTTTGGTATAAAGAAGAAAATCGGCCGGCTTGGAGAACGGGTCACGCCATACGGCGGGGCGCTCCTGACTTCGCTCCCGGCCTCGATGGCGGCCTGCAACCAGACGCTGGGAATTATTTTGACCTACCAGCTCTGTAAGGATATCACAGATGATAAAAAGGAACTGGCGATTTATCTGGAAAATTCAGCCGTTATCGTGGCTCCCCTGGTCCCGTGGTCCATCGCCTGCGCCGTGCCGCTTGCCGCTATCTCGGCACCGGAGACGGCCGGCTGTATCCTGACGGCATTTTATCTGTATCTGCTGCCTGCATGGAACATGATATGCAGCAGAAGGAGGATGAATAGGATAAAGCCGGATGGTCTTGTAAATTAAACGGTGAAGGAGGATGAATCATGGAGCTTATCAAACTGTTCAATCTGCAGGGGAGCCTCTTCATTATGATTCTGGCAGGGGCTGTATTAAAACGGAAGGGGATTATTGACGAGCCGGGTAAGCGGTGTCTTACGGATCTCTGTGTAAATATCATCATTCCCTGCAATATTGTTAAATCATGCCTGATTGAGTTTGACATATCGATTATGAAGGCCTGCGGCCTGCTGCTGGCGGTCGGAATCGTCATGCAGTTCTTGTGCGTCTTTCTCAACCGCTTTTTGTTCAACGGTTTTGAGGAGCATCAGAAGAAAGTACTCCAATACTGTACGATTGTGTCAAATGGCGGTTTTCTGGGCAATCCTGTGGCGGAGGGGGTCTATGGGGAACTGGGACTTCTGTATGCGTCCATATTTCTCATTCCGATGCGTGTGGTTATGTGGTCGGCCGGAACATCGTATTTCATATCGGGCGGCACAGATAAAAAGAAGGTATTACGTAATATCCTGACCCATCCCTGCCTTGTAGCCGTATATCTTGGCATGTTTCTGATGTTTACGCAGATTCACGTGCCGGAAGTGCTGGCCTCTTCCGTCCGGAGTATCGGAAATTGCAATTCAGCAGTCACAATGTTTATTATCGGCACGATTCTGGCAGATGTGGATGTGAGGACGATAATTAATAAAACAACGGCCGGTTTTGGGATCTTCAGGCTGGTGCTGCTTCCTGGCGCCGCATTGGCGTTAAGCCGGCTGCTGGGGCTTGATTCCGTGGCTGCCGGAGTTGCGGTCATAATGACCGGCATGCCGGCCGGGGCGACGGCGGCCATTTTTGCGGCAAGATATGGAAGCGATGCTGAGTTTGCCACCAAGTGCGTTGTGCTGTCCACCCTGTTGTCCATGATTACGATTCCTGTCTGGTGTGCGGTGATTTAAAAAATATATTGACGAAATAAAGCTTTTATGATATAGTAGACGGGCGAATGGAAGAACTTAGGTCTTTTTTTTATGCTCAAAATCAGGGCCGAAACCTTGATAAATGCAGTAAAATAAAGGCTGTGACAAACAACAATTTAAGTGGAGGTGGAAGTCGTGCGCACAAGAATTACACTGGCATGTACAGAATGCAAACAACGTAATTACAACATGACTAAGGATAAGAAGACTCATCCTGACAGAATGGAAACAAAGAAGTATTGCAGATTCTGTAAAACACATACGTTACACAAAGAAACAAAATAAGGTAACTGATTGTACCTGGTTTCAGGCGGCTGCCTGAGACAATTGGAGGACAAATTATGGGTGAAACAGAAAATACCAAAAAGGCTCCTAAAAAGAGCTATTGGAAAGGCCTTCAGGCCGAGTACAAGAAAATCATCTGGCCCGACAAAGAAACTGTTGCAAAGCAGACAGGAGCTGTTGTTGCGGTTGCCATTGCTTTGGGACTGATTATTGCAGCGCTTGATACGATTATCGTAACCGGTCTGCATTTTGTTATCTAAAATAAGGGCAAGGGTGAGAATATGTCAGAAGCAAATTGGTATGTAGTGCATACTTATTCCGGCTACGAGAACAAAGTAAAAGTTGACATCGAAAAGACAATTGAAAACAGAAAGCTTCAGGATCAGATTTTAGAAGTGTCCGTGCCGATGCAGGACGTTATCGAACTGAAGAACGGGGCTCAGAAACAGGTTGCCAAAAAGATGTTTCCCGGATATGTACTGATTAACATGGTTATGAACGATGACACATGGTATGTAGTACGCAACACCCGAGGTGTAACAGGATTTGTTGGTCCGGGTTCCAAGCCGGTTCCTCTTACGGAAGCAGAGATGGATGCTCTCGGGTTCAGGGAAGCCGGATTGGTTGTCGAATTTGAAGAAGGTGACACAGTTGTTGTTACCGCAGGGGCCTGGAAAGATACCGTTGGTGTTATCAAGTCCATCAACGAAGGAAAGCAGACCCTTACTATCAATGTGGAGATGTTCGGCCGTGAGACACCGGTAGAACTTAACTTCACGGAAGTAAAGAAGATGTAATAAAACGGCCTTTAACCGGTTTAGAGGCTCGTGGGAGGGAGATTCCCGCAATTACCACATTTATTTAGGAGGTGCCTTATCATGGCAAAGAAAGTTACAGGATATATCAAATTACAGATTCCTGCTGGTAAAGCTACACCAGCACCGCCAGTTGGACCGGCTCTCGGTCAGCACGGCGTTAATATCGTTCAGTTCACAAAAGAATTTAACGCAAGAACAGCAGATCAGGGCGACCTGGTTATTCCGGTTGTTATCACTGTATACGCTGACAGAAGCTTCAGCTTTATTACAAAGACTCCGCCGGCTGCAGTTTTGTTAAAGAAGGCATGCAAGATCAAATCCGGATCTGCAACACCTAACAAGACAAAAGTAGCTACCATCTCTAAAGAAGAACTTCAGAAGATCGCAGAGCTGAAGATGCCAGATTTAAATGCTGCAAGCCTTGAGGCTGCTATGAGCATGATCGCAGGTACAGCCAGAAGTATGGGAATCACAGTAGAGTAAGCCGAAAGCAGTTAATCAGGACACTTTTTGGCTTAATGCGAAGCGGTTTCATTATCCGGGCGGAGAAGTTAGGGCCTGGATGAACGGACGCACGCTGAAGAAGTGAATTCGAGATGTTTATTTGTAACGTGGGAGGGAAATCCCCGACAATACCACTAGGAGGTTATTTATAATGAAAAGAGGAAAAAGATACGTAGAGGCTGCTAAATTAGTAGACCGCACAAATCTTTATGACGCTGCAGAAGCTATTTCTATCGTAAAGAAAGCATCTGTTGCTAAATTTGATGAAACAATTGAAGCTCATATCAGAACCGGATGTGATGGACGTCATGCTGATCAGCAGATCCGTGGTGCCGTAGTTTTACCGCACGGAACAGGCAAGACAGTTAGAATCCTTGTATTTGCAAAAGGACCGAAGGCTGACGAGGCTCAGGCTGCAGGCGCAGACTTTGTAGGCGCTGAGGAACTCATCCCGAAGATCCAGAATGAAGGATGGTTGGATTTCGACGTAGTTGTTGCTACACCTGATATGATGGGTGTTGTTGGTCGTTTAGGACGTGTACTCGGACCGAAGGGCTTAATGCCTAACCCGAAAGCCGGTACAGTTACTATGGACGTAACAAAGGCTATCAACGATATCAAAGCTGGTAAGATTGAGTACAGACTTGATAAAACAAATATTATCCACGTGCCAGTAGGAAAAGCTTCTTTCACAGAAGAAATGTTAGCGGACAACTTCCAGACGCTTATCGACGCTATCCTGAAGGCAAAGCCAAGTGCATTAAAGGGCTCTTACTTAAAGAGTGTGACACTTACGTCCACTATGGGTCCTGGCGTTAAATTAAATGTTGCTAAGCTTGTGAACTAATTCAGGGGCAATAGAATTTTACAATTACAGAGCCGGATCAAAAGCATACGCTTTTGGTCCGGTTTTTGATATTTTATAATTGCAATAGACAGCCGGCATATGATACGGTATACTGAGATATTATAGTAACAGTTCATGCTTTAAACTGTTATCATATTATATAGTAGAGTAGACTAATGTGCATTGGTTGGAGTATGTATGAGAAGGATAAGTAAATATACGATAATAGCAGCGCTCGTCTTGATGACGGTGGTCAGTCTCGGCGGATGCGGTAAAAGAGGAAAAAAAGTGCCTGATCCGAAGTCGCCGGTGGTGATTACGCTCTGGCATTCTTATAATGCAGTGGTAAAGATGCAATTTGACAAACTGGTTCAGGAGTTCAACGATACGGTCGGAATGAATGAGGGGATAATAATCGATGCGAAAGGATACGGCTCCAGTGATGAGCTGGAGGAAGTGCTGTACGCCTCGGCGAACCGCGTGATTGGAGCGGAACCGCTGCCCGATATATTTTCGTCCTATCCTGACAGTGCATACCGGCTGGATAAGATAGCTCCCCTGGTATCTCTGGAAGAGTATTTTACAGGAGAAGAATTGGGTAAATACCGTCCGGAATTTTTGGAAGAGGGTATGTGGGATCATTCCGGGGTCCACAAAATGGTGCCGGTGGCCAAATCCACGGAGCTGCTGTTTCTGAATAAGACGGACTGGGAACGTTTTTCTGCGGATACGGGAGCTTCCATGGAACTTCTTGGAACCTGGGAGGGGCTTGCAAAGACGGCTCAGATGTACTATGAATGGTCGGGAGGCCAGCCGTTTCTCGGCATGAATTACTATAATGATTTTGCCGTAATTACGGCTGCGCAGCTGGGGGAAAATGTGTTATCCGGCAGCGGGAAGCCGGTTTATTCCAAAGAGACGGCGGGAAGAGTATGGGACGCCTACTACATACCTCATATAATGGGGTGGTATGAAAGCAGGGTATACAATCAGGACGGCGTTAAGAGCGGAAAGATGATTGCTTATATCGGCTCATCGGCAGGCGCCGGATTTTTTCCGGACGAAGTAATCAAGGATGAGAATAAGTCATATCCGGTTGAATGCCTGTGCCTTCCCTATCCCGTGTTTCAAAACGGGGAAAAATACATGACCCAGCGCGGAGCTAATATGGGAGTATTCGCTTCAGACGAGGTGCGCGAGCGTGCTGCCTGCGAGTTTTTGAAGTGGTTCACACAACCAGAGCAGAATATCAGGTTTGCGGTGTCTACGGGTTACCTGCCGGTTGAGCAGGAGGCGCTTTCATCCGTACCGGAACTTCTCAGGAATGTTGACGATACTGGAAATGCGGCGGCAATTACAAGCGGAATCAATGCATATCTGGAAGCGGGGAGGCAGTATGCATTCTATGCGAAAAAAGCATTTGACGGCTCTTATGAATTGAATAAAGTCTTCGGGGAGTCTTTGGAGAAAAAAACGGCCGAATCTCTGGCCCTGATGGAAAAAAGGATATTAAACGGGGAAAAAGAAGATGTTGTGCAAAAGGATCTGCTGGAGGAGGAGTGCTTCTACCGCTGGTATGATTCTCTTATCAAAGAAATGGCTGGTATGACAGATGGGGAGAAAAATTAGAAGCAGGAATATTGCGTTTCGTTTGACTGTTGTGTTTGTCTGTTTTGCTGCATTTCAGAGCAGTCTGCTGGCCGGAATCATGGTTGGCAGCGGCGTGCTCAAGAGAGCAGAGCAAAATGAGTACAGGATATTTTCGGAGAAGGTGAACGGGCGTAAGAACAATCTGGAAAACGAGATGAATAACATCTGGACAAATTTTGACTATGACGAGGAACGGATCAGCCGGTATTTTGAGGAGACGGATACGGGGAATCTGGCGGGTAAAGAGGATGAAGTCCTGGAAGAGCTGGCTCCCATCATTCTGGATTCGCTTTACCACACAAAGACTACGGGCGCTTTTCTGATACTGCCGGGGCAGGACGGAACGGAGAATTCTCTGGCCTCCCTGTATTTTCGTAACAATAATCCGGATAAGGCGGGACAGAATAACGAGAACCTTTATATGCTGGCCGGGCCGTGGAACGTGGCCGACAAGCTGAAGATTGCAACTACGGCAAACTGGAGTTACCGGCTGGAACTCAGCAGCAGCAACCGGGATTTTTATACAAAGCCCTATGAGGCGGCAAATGAGTACGGCCGATCAGCCTGGCTGGGCTATTGGAGCACACCGTTCAAGGTAAATCCCCAGGATGAAGACGTCATCACTTATTCAGTACCTGTTTTTGACGGGAAGGGGAATGTGGCCGCCATATTCGGAGTTGAGATTTCCGTGAATTATCTGTACCGTTTTTTACCGGCAAGAGATTTGCAGAACACCGATTCCTACGGTTATGTCATCGCGACCGGTTCAATGGAGAAGGGCCTTAAACTGTCTATCACGTACGGTGCAGTCCAAAGGAGGATGCTGGAAGCCGGAGAGATGATGGAGCTGGAAAGCGTCGATGAGGAGGACGGGATATACAGGCTGCTCAACCATAACAGCAGCCACGATATTTATGTCAGTGCCAGCCGGATGGGAATGTATTACCACAATACGCCGTTTGAAGGGGAGGAGTGGTACCTGATGGGGCTGATGGAGAAGCCGGTTCTGCTGCATTTTCCTCAAAAGATAGAGAGGCTGCTGGTTTTTGCACTTTTGGCAACCACTGGCATCGGACTGATTATCGCGTTGTTTGTCAGCGTGTGGTTTACCCGTCATGCTAAGCTGATGGAGCTGTCGGGACTTCCTCTGGGGGTGTTTGAATTGCGCCCGCATTCAGGCAAGGTGTTTATGACCAGCCGGATTCCCAGTCTGCTGAACCTTACATGGGAGCAGGAACGTATTTTTACCAGGGATAAGATGAAATTTACAGAGTTCCTGAAAGACTTTGAGAATTTGCGTGACGGAGGCGACGACACATTCAGGCTGGAGTCGGAGGACGGCTCAAAATGGATTAAGATAACCAAAAAAATAATGGATGGCACCGTAAGGTGCGTTGTGGAAGATGTGACGGATGAAGTCCTTCAGACGAAAGCGCTTCAGGTAGAGCGGGACAGAGACGGCCTGACAGGCGTTGGAAACAGACTGGCTTTTGAAAAAAAGATGGAATGTCTCCGGGACGACTTTGGCAGCGGGAACCGGCCGGGCTTTGTCATGTGTGATTTAAACAATTTAAAGTGTGTGAACGACGAATTTGGCCACGATAAGGGGGATGAGTATATCCGCGCCGCTGCAGATGCCATTAGGACGGCATTTCCCGGTGAAGCGGTATACCGCATCGGAGGGGACGAATTTGCCGTTTATCTTGAAAATAAAGATGCCGAAACCGCTGTGGAAGGCATCGCAAGGATAAAAACAGCAATGGAGGAGTACAGCCGCACGCAGGAATTCCATGCGGCCATCGCGTCCGGATACGCATTCTATACCCCGGGCCGGGATTTGGAGGTAAAAGATATTATGACCCGGGCGGATGCTTATATGTACCGGCATAAGAGAAGAATGAAGCGGTAGGCGGTGTTTGGTTACTGTTCAGAGATTTAATTAAGCAGGTGAGGACGCCGCCGGT
>NZ_KE992790.1:0-12652 GCF_000466485.1 [Clostridium] symbiosum ATCC 14940
GACGCGTCCTCCCCACCTCAGTTAAATCTCCATTCAGATAGTTTTTGTACCTGTGCAGACTTCTTACTCGCGGCGCCCGGAATGCGGGGAGAAATTTTCACGGATAGAATTGGAATAATTCCTGAATACCATACAGGAGGCGCTGATGAATTCCATGGTGTGGCGAGGCAGCGGATAGTCTTTCCGGTAAGCCAGGGAGACAATATTTTCATGGAGTTCATTCAGAAGCGGAAAGACATACAGCGGCTCGGAGTCCGCCTCAATGGCATCCAGGTGCTGGTATAGGATCAGCGGTGATAAAAGGCCGACACCGGCTCCGCTTTTGCAGAGCTCATAAGCCAGTTCCTGCTGGTTACTCTCAAAGATAATCCGGGGCTTCAGTCGTTTGGCGGTAAAATAATAGTCGAGTGCTTTGCGGAGCCTGTTTTTCTGCCGCACTGTGATAAAGGGAAGCTCCATGATTTGCGACAAATCGATTCCCTGTTTAAAGTTTTCAAGTGTCACTTCCCAGTTATCGGGATAATACTGCTGAAGGAGCGTACGGGAAAGACAGCACTGGACTTTCTCACGGGCCAGTTCCACCAGGCAGAGATTAGGCTGGGGAGGGATATCCACTCCGATAAACAGATCCAGCTTACCTGAAAGAAGAAGTTCCTCATTCTCCTCGCTGTTCCCGTCGATTAAATCGATTGTAATATTGGGGTGGGAGGCGTGAAAATATTTCCATATGTTGGGGAAGAATACTTCGCCGCGAAGGCGTGAAATCCCCACCCGCATTGTTGCGCGGCAGTTTTCCCGGATATCTGAGAAAGCGGCCCTCAACTTTCTCTCAGCTTCCAGAATACGGCTGCCGTAAAAATACATCTCTTCCCCCTCCGGCGTGAGGCTGAGCGCCGGCCTCCGTTCGAAAAGCCGTATGCCGTATTCCTCCTCCAGACGGCTTATATGGCTGCTCAGCGCCTGCTGGCTGATATACAGGCGGCCGGCCGCCCTGGTAAAGTTCATCTCCTCTACTGTGATCAGAAAGTATTCAATACTTTTTAAATTCATTCACAATCCCCCCGTATTTAACCACAATATTTATATTGTTAATAAACCAAATATATACTGTTAGACTTTGTTATATCTAAATGATATCATAACCGTATAAAAAATCAATAGAAAAAGGAGAAGGGGTATGACAATTAAAACATTGTGCAGTGATATGCTGCTGTTAGCCGTATTTATGTTGATGGGCTTTTTCATCAGGGAATACATAAAACCGCTGCAAAAACTGTTTCTGCCTGCATCGCTGATAGGAGGGCTTTTAATTTTACTGCTTGGCCAGCAGGTATTGGGGGTTGTTACAGTACCGGACAGTTTTTCCGGAATTCCCAATGTTCTGATCGACATCGTGATGGCGTCGCTTGTATTCGGAGTCAGTTTTAACAGGGACAAGATTTTCTCTTATCTGGATTATGTCTGTGTTCCGATGACAGCTTACGGATTGCAGATGTGCCTGGGTACCGGGCTGGGCTATTTGCTGAGCCAGATATGGCCGGGACTTCCAAAAGGCTGGGGAATCATGGGTGTGTTCTCATTCCACGGTGGACATGGTACGGCAGGCGCAGCAGCAGCGACATTTGAGGAGCTGGGCGTGGAAGGTAATATGGCTGTCGGCATGGTGCTTTCAACATTCGGTCTGATTATGGCAATGATGGTGGGTATGGTCCTCGTCAACTACGGGGTAAGAAAAGGCTGGGCTACCTATGTCAAGGAACCGAAGGCGCAGCCGTCATGGTTCTACGGCGGTACTCTGCCGGAGGAAAACCGTAAACCGACAGGACATACCGTGACAACCGGTATCAGCATCAACCATCTTGCGCTTCAGACGTGCTGGCTGCTCTGCGCACTGTTTGTGGGACGTCAGTTATTTTCCTTTATCGGGAATTTCTGGAGTGAAATTAAGGTCCTGCCCAGCGTTCTGCACGGTGTTATCGGTGGAGCGGTATTGTGGAAAGTGCTTGAGATATTGAAGTTTGACCGGTTTGTGGACATAAAGACGATTAAACTAATCAGCGGATTTTTGCTGGAACTCGTAGTATTTACCGCCATGGCAACACTTGATGTGGAGTTTATCAGCACCTATATTGCTCCGCTTCTGATTTATACATTTACACTGTGTGCAGTGACTGTACCGTGCGTACTGATTACCGCCAAAAAATTCTGTAAACATGAGTGGTTTGAGAAGGCGATGATGGCATTCGGAGCCGCCACGGGAAACACTTCAACGGGATTGGCCCTGGTACGTGCGGTTGACCCGGATTCCAACTCATCAGCAGGCGACACCCATGGAGTTTATACGACTCTCACATGCTGGAAAGATTCATTCGTGGGACTGGCACCTATGTGGCTGATGACGGGAATCGGCTTGACGATGGGCGTGGGAGCAGCGCTGATGGTTGGTTTTGCAGCTGTGGGATTTGGATATTTTGCAAGGAAAAAACAGCAGGCTTAATGGTGAGGAGGATTGTAACATGAAATTACAGCTTATGGACTGTACGCTCCGGGACGGAGCGAATGTGGTGGGAAAGGGATTTTCCGCAGAACTTACTGATATGGTACTGGACGGACTGACGGCGTCACGCGTTCCGATCATCGAGTTCGGAAATGCAGGAGGAATCGGCGCCTACGAGGTTGCAGGATTTACCGATGCTCTTACGGACGAGGAATACCTGAACATTTCGAAGAAATATTTAAACCGTTCTTCCATGCTTGGCATGTTCTTGAACGCGAAGCGCTACAGGGAGAAAAATGTTGATTTGGCGGCAGAAAACGGCCTGTCTTTCCTTAGGGTGGGCGCCGACGCCGGAGACGGGGAGATAGCCGTGAAAGCGATCGGGGATATTAAAAAAAGGAAAATGAAAGCTTTCTACTCTGCGATGAAGGCATACATCCTGACACCGGATGAACTGGCTGAGGAAGGAAAAAAGCTGGAGGCGGCAGGACTTGACGAGTTTACCATTATGGATTCGGCCGGAACCATGCTTTCCGATGAGGTGGCGGCATACACGGAAAAGTTGTACCGGGCCGTGACGATACCTGTTGCGTTCCACGGTCATAATAATCTGGGAATGTCTGCGGCCAATGCGGTTGCCGCATGGGAGAACGGAGCCTCCATACTGGACTGCGGCCTGATGGGAATGGCGAGGAGCGCCGGGAATCTGGCCACGGAGATGTGTGTTGCTCTGATGAGACGGAGAGGACAGATGGAGGACATCGATTTCTACGGAATGCTCGATTTCATCGACCAGAGGCTCCAGCCGGCTATGGAACAATACAAGTACCATAATCCGGTTCCGCCCCTTGATCTGGTACTGGGCTATTCCGGCTGCCATTCCAGCTTTGTAAAGCAGTTTAAAGCTGCGGCGGCAGAGAAAAACGTTTCCCTTTACCGGCTTATTTCAGAGGTGTCGGAAATTAATAAAAAGAATCCCAAGCCCGAACTGATTGCGGAGATTGCAGAATCCCTGTAACCGTTCACACTCTCTGAACTGTTACGAACCCCTGAAGAATAATGAGAAAGAGTGATGATATGATTAAAGTAGTACTGGCGGGCCAATACCCGGAGGGAACTTACGAAGCGGTGAGAAAGCTTCTTCCGGAGACGGAGTTCTCCCTCGCTGCGGTAGATACCCAGGAGGCCTATGATTTGATGACAGATGCACAGATTATGATTCTGCGTATTTTTAAAGCTCCGCGTGAAGTGATGGAGCGAAACAAAAACCTGAAAATGATACTTCGGTGGGGCGCCGGCTATGATTCAGTGGACATCAAAGCGGCTGGTGAAAATGGAATCCTGGTAACAAATACGCCGGGAGCCAACGCAGGCTCCGTGTCGGAGCTGGCGGTCCTTTTGATGCTTGCGGTGGGAAGAAAGCTGCTCAGCCACGAGGCCTGTCTGAAGAGGGGAGAATGGAGCAAGAATACATTTCTCGACAGCTCCTATTCTCTGAACGGGAAAATGTTAGGTGTAATTGGAGCGGGAAATATCGGACGCCAGACCGCAGATAAGGCGAGGGCCTTCGGAGCCAGAATCCAATATTATGACGAATACCGCCTGTCTCCGGAAATGGAGAAAAAGTATGAACTGGAGTACACTGCTTTAGATGAGCTGATAGCGACTTCCGACATTATCACGCTCCACATTCCGCTGACGCAAAAGACGCGCCACCTGATAGGGAGCGGGCAGATCAGCCGGATGAAACAGGGCGCTATATTAATCAACACGGCCCGCGGAGGCCTGGTGGATGAAAAAGCGCTTGCCGATGCGGTCCGGGAGGGCAGGCTTCTGGGCGCCGGGATCGACTGTGTGGAAGAGGAACCTTTAAGCCCTGATGATCCCCTGCTGAACACTCCTGGAATTATCGTTACTCCACACATTGGAGGCGGAACTGCCGACATTGCGGACAGAATTATCCCGATGCTGGTCGAGGATATTGAGGATTACGCACAGGGAAAGACACCGCGCCATCTTGTAAATGGAGCATTTCTGAACTGATATCTAAACTGTGAAACGATAACCTGCACGCTCCGCGCACAGGTCACCGTCATCAATAAAATAAGTGCTGCGGCAGAAGTGAGAGCAGGTAATTCCCTGTCCCGCTTTCTGCCGCAGCACTTTTTCTCCGTACCATTGATATCATTATTTCACAAGTGTCTTTTTCGCCCATTTTCCGCTTTTAAAACGTGTAAAGGAGATAGCGGAGCCTACCAGCCAGCCAATCGGAATCGACCAGCCGATAGCGCTCGGCCCGATGCGGCTGGCCAGGAAATAAGCCAGGAATACACGGGAGAAAAGGTTGCAGAGGGAGCTTGCCATGAAGGTTTTCATGTCGCCGGCTCCCCTTAAAAGTCCGTTGCTGGAAAACATAATTCCCATCAGTATGTAGAAGGAGGAGACGATACGCATATATTCCATGCCGTAGTTAATCGCCTGTACATTGGAGCCCGAGTCCATAAACATATTGAGAAGGTTTGGCCCGAACAGGAAGATAATCAGCGTGATAATGCCGCTGAAGACAACCACCATAAACATGTTGGCCTTATAGCCGTCCTTGACACGCTCAATTTTTCCCGCGCCGATATTCTGAGCCGTATAACTGGACATTGCATTTGAAAAGTTCATATTCGGCATCATGGCAAGGCTGTCGATTTTGGTTGCGGCCGTATATCCTGCAATGAAAACGGAGCCGTAGGAGTTTACAAGGCCCTGCATCATCAGCATACTGATTGAAACAATGGACTGCTGTATCATTGAGGGCACGCCGATGCGGGCAATGCGTTCCACGGCTGAGAAATGGAACAGAGGCCGTTTTCCCTCATCCTCGTGTCCCGGTTCATCCTCCAGATGCTTCAGACGGGCCATGATGACGACCATGGAGAGTCCGGCACATACGCCCTGGGCAATCAGGGTGGCCCAGGCAACGCCGGCAACACCCATATGGAATTTGATTACAAACAGCAGATCCAGCACGATATTCGTCAGAGTTGACAGCATTAGAAAATAAAGCGGCGTCTTGCTGTCACCCAGGGCATTGTAAATACCGTTCAGGGTATTATAAATGAAGAGGAAGACAGCGCCGCCAAGATAAATCCGCAGGTAAATAAGAGAATCCGCCATGATATTGTCCGGTGTCTTTAACATCCTTAAAATACCGGGAGAAATAATTTCCCCTACTATCGTGATGCCGATGCTCAGGACGAACTGTCCAATCAGGGCAGTGGATATCGTGGTTTTCATTTCGCGTATTCTTCCGGCGCCGAAGAGCTGTGATATAACGACATTACAGCCCATGGACAAACCGGAGGCCAGGGCGACAGCCAGGAAAACAACAGGGAAAGAGGCTCCTACGGCAGCCAGGGCGTCGGCCCCGACAAAATTGCCCACTACGATGGAGTCTACCATGTTGTACAACTGTTGAAACAGATTTCCCATCAGCATAGGAAGGGAAAAGAAAAACAGCAGCTTCAGCGGTTTTCCTTCCGTCAGGTTTTTAATCATTTTCTAAATTCTCCTTTCCTGCAAGGGCATTTCTCGCGATTCTTTCCAGATAGCCCTGGTACTCGTTTTTCTCTTGTTCCGTGAAACCGTCGAAGCAGCGGTCGTTCCATTCTTTGGAAAAGGAATTGATGATTTCCAGCATCTGTTTCCCCTGCTCAGTCATTTCTATCAGTTTTTCACGTTTATTGTCAGGGTTAATCAGACGCCGTATCAGGCTGCGGCCTTCCAGACGTTCCATTACACGGGCCATTCTGCCTTTGTCAATATTGACAATACTGCACAGGGTATCCTGGTTACACTGGCCGTGGCGGTCTAAAGCCGTCAGGACGACACTGTCTACCGGTTTCAATTGACAGGTACTCAGACGCTCCCGCAGGAAGCTCTGCTCACATCTGCGGATAATACCAATATTGATTTGCATAATGACCTCCTGAAATCAGATACAATCCATATAATAAAAAGATACATACAAATTGTTAAGAAAATGTATGTTGCATAATATAACTGTTGTCACACTCAACTATTATATTCCGGACAGGTGGGAAATGCAAGAAGAAATGAGAAATTTTTTCATTTTATTCCGAACAGGGGAAAGGTTTTATAATTGTTGTAGAAATTGCGGTTTTGCTATGCTATGATAAAATGGATAGGAGAGGAGGAAGGAAAAATGGGAAAAATTCCGGATAAAAAATTCCCGGTTAAGATAGCCGGTTTTCCGCTTCCGTTATATCTCGGAATCCTGGCGTTGGTAATTGTCTGCATGTATACCGGCTGCCTGCCGGGCGGGATTGTGGGCGGGATGATATTTTTGATGGTGCTGGGAGAGGGACTGAATGCAATCGGAAACTCCGTACCGGTAGTCAAGACTTATCTGGGCGGCTCCGTCATCTGTATTCTGGGCGCGGCGGTTATTCAGGCGGCCGGTCTGATACCGGAACAGACACATGCAATCATAGATAATTTTGTCAACCAGGAGGGATTCCTGGTGTTTTATATTTCCGCTCTGATAACAGGCAGCCTGTTCAATATTGACAGGGATCTGCTGATCAGGGCTACGGTGAAGCTGCTTCCGACGGCGGTCATCGCTTTGGCGGTGGGGGTGACGCTGTCGGGCGTACTGGGGATGTTTATGGGCAACAGCTTTCTGGAGGGAATCCTGTATATCGGCATTCCGATGACCAGCGGCGGGATGACGGCCGGTTCCGTACCGCTCTCAGAGATGTATTCATCGGTTCTCGGCGCGGACGCCGGGGCAATATTGACACGAATTGCACCGGCTACGGTACTGGGAAACTGTGTGGCCATCGTGTTCGGCGCCCTTGCCGGTAATTTGGGAGAAAAGAAGCCGCATCTGACGGGAAACGGCCGGCTTGTCAACGACGGTAATAAGATTGCCCCGCGTCCTCCGATGAAGCCGACCTTCGCCCTGCTGTGTACGGGCCTGATAATATCGCTGGCCTTTTATGAACTGGGGGCTTTATGCCACCGCTACATATCCGTTATCCCCACCTATGCGTGGATGATTATTGCCGTAGTCCTGGTGAAGGGGACGGGGATTATGTCGGAGGAGCTGGAGGATGCGGCCAGAGAATGGGGGCATTTTGCCATCCATAGCTGGACGGCTGCAGCGCTGACCGGGATTGGTGCGACACTCATTGACCTTAAGACAATTCTCAGCACAATCACCCCGTTTTATCTGCTGACTGTGGTTCTGGTCGTGGCGGCGATTACGCTGACGGCAACCTTTGTCGGTAAGAAAATGGGATTCTATCCGATCGAATCCGCAATTGCGGCCGGAATGTGCACAACCAATATGGGAGGTTCCGGGAACGTGGCGGTACTCAGCAGCGCGAAACGAATGGAACTGCTTCCCTTTGCACAGATTGTGACCCGATCCTGCGGGGCTCTGATGCTGACCCTGGGAGGAGTATTGGTGCAGTTGTTAAAGTGATGAAGAGGTGGAATGAAAATGAGCAAAAGAGAAATTGATTCATATTCCTATCAGTTGGGGGTAATCGACTGTTTTAACGAGATGGTGAACGCCGGTGTCAAGCGAATTGCCATGAGCCATCCATGCCGGACGGCAGAGGAGCGTGACCAGTATCTGGAGGCGTGCCGGGAAATTTGCAGCCAATATGGAACGATGATGTACGCTGAGGATGACTCTTTTGTCACCGATTTGTTCCCGGAAGAGATGAACCGGGGGGCCAAACACTTTATTTTTTATAAGAAGAAGGAAGATTTGGACTGTTACCTGGAACTGAAGGAGCGGAAAGCGGGACTGCTGAGAGCAGGCGGCTACGAAGGGGAGGAACGTTACCGGATTGCGCGGGAGTTTGGAAAACTCCTTTCCTATACGGATGAGGCGGTTGGCAGACTGATTCGGGAGACAACCGGGAAGGACAGATGAACGGGCTGATTGACCAAACGCCGGCCACATGAAACATAAAACATTTAAATAAAAACAGAGTCATATCAGACCTTATTTAACCAGGTCCGATATGACTCTGTTTTATTGATGACGGTGACCTGTTCACGGAGCGTGCAGGTTATCGTTCAGATACGAAACATCCGATCCGGACAGACGTTTCCGGGACATGCAATTTAAATCTTATTACTGCGTCTCCAGATATTCATCTTCTCTGCATCCTTAATTAGTTCATCCCTGAACTGCGGATGTGCGACGGAGATGATGGCCTCGCATTTCTGCCAGGTCGAAAGACCTTTTAAGTTGACCTTGCCGTACTCAGTTACCAGATAGTGGATATTGGCGCGGGTATCGGTTACGATAGAGCCCTGGTTCAGGGTCGGGAGGATTCTGGACTTCAGCTGGCCGTCCTTTGTGCTGAAGGTGGAAGAGCAGCAGATGAAGCTCTTTCCGCCTTTGGAAAGATAAGCGCCCAGTACAAAGTCTAACTGTCCGCCTGCACCGCTGATGTGTTTGACACCTGCCGACTCGGCATTAACCTGGCCGAAGAGATCCACATCCACGGCATTGTTGATGGACATAAAGTTATCCAGCGCGGAGATGGAACGGATATCGTTGGTATAGTCAACCGGCGCGCTCATGCATTCCGGGTTGTTGTTTAAAAAGTCGTACAGCTTTTTCGTGCCTGCGCCGAATGCATATACCTGGCGTCCCTTGTCGATTGCCTTGTGGGAGCCGGTGATCTTGCCGGCGGCAGCGATGTCAACAAATGCGTCTACATACATTTCCGTGTGTACGCCCAGATCCTTTAAATCAGACTTTGCAATGAGGGAGCCGACGGCATTGGGCATCCCGCCGATGCCAAGCTGGAGGCATGCGCCGTTTGGAATTTCTTCCACAATCAGCTTTGCGACAGCTTCATCAACCTCAGTGGCAGCTCCGCCTGCGCCCATCTCGGCGATTGGAGGATTGCTGCCCTCCACAATCATGTCAACCTTGGAAATGTGCACTACATTTTCAAAGCCGCCGAGGCAGACCGGCATATTCTCATTGACTTCAACAATAATGACTTTCGATGTCTCACAGCATGCCGCCATATGAGAGGCATTAGGTCCGAAATTAAAATATCCGTGTTCATCCATCGGGGCGACCTGGAATATAGCCACATCCGGTTTGGAAGCGGATTCTCTGTAATATCTTGGAAGCTCGGAATACCGGATAGGGGCATAATAGGAAAAGCCCTGTGCAATCGCTTTACGCTCAATTCCGCTCATATGCCAGGAGTTCCAGGTAAGATGCTCGGCCGGTTTTTCAATCTTGAAGATTTCCGGTACCCACATCAGGATTCCGCCTCTGAAATTCACATTATAAAGCTCGGGCATACGCTTTGCCAGTGCGGCGTCCACGGCAACAGGGGTTCCGGTTGTCCAGCCGTAATCTACCCAGTCGCCGGATTTTACTGCAGCAGCGGCAGTATCGGCAGAAACAAGTTTTTCAGCATACATTTTCTTATAATCCATACTCTTCACCTTATCCTTATACTTTTTAAAATGACGTAAATACGCAGGATGCGCCGTCATTTTGAGATGAAATAAGTGTAGCATCGCCGGGATTTTTTGTCAATGCTCACGGCCGGCTCAAATCAACATGAGGCATTAAGAGGTTACTGTTCACACGGTTGCGTTCCGCGATGTACATTCAGACAGCATGAACCGTTACTTAAGCGCGGCAATGAGCCTGGGCAGCAGCACTTCGACGTTCCCCACGATTCCCAGATCGGAGATATCGAAGATTGGAGCGGCCGGGTTTTTGTTAATGGCGATAATGAGCTGTGATTCTTCCATCCCCGTCACGTGCTGAAAGGCGCCCGAGATGCCGCAGGCCAGATAGAGTTCGGGCCGGACCGTTTTTCCGGTCTGCCCCACCTGAGGAGATGCATCGATCCAGCCGGCCTCCACGCAGGCTCTCGAACAGGCGATCTGTCCGCCCAGAAGGGAGGCCAGTGTTCTGAGCGTATCAAATCCTTCCGGGCCGCCCATGCCCCGGCCTCCTGCGACGAGAACGCGGGCCTGGGTGATATCGGTTGATTGTACCCCGCCTCTAGTGGTGGAGAGCAGCCTTACACCGTTATCAGCTCCGGATAAATCTGCGGTAAAATGCCGTACAGTTCCGCGGGGGCAGGCAGCAGGCTGTGAGACTTTTTCTGCGCTCTTCCGGCTGTCTGCTTTGTCCCGAGCGCCGTTTTCAGCCAGTACCCCGGGACGGACTGTGGCTATCTGAGGCCGCCTTTCACCGCATATAAATGTATCAATCGATATTCCGTCGGTATTGGGGCGGGTCATCAGAAGCAGGCCCGTACCGGAGGAAATGGTAAGGGCGGTACAGTCGGTCACCAGTCCCGTATCCAGTCCGGCGGCAAGTTGTGGGGCCAGCTCCATCCCAATCATGGTGGAGCCGATCAGTACGATTTCAGGCTCAATACGTTTAACCGCCTGGAGGAAGGCCTCCGTATACGGTTTCGGCAGATATTCTTTCAGGGAGGGTTGGTCAATTATCCAGACTTCATCGCTTCCCGCGGCAGACAGCTGTTCTGCAGCCTCCTTTATCTCAAAACCCGCTATAACGGTAATTACCCTGCCGCCGGTCTGTCCGGCCACCTCGGCAGCGCCGTGAATCAGTTCAAAACTGATCTTCTGTACGATACCGTCGCGTTGTTCTGCGGCTACAACAATATCGTGGTTCATATTTTATCTCCCTCTCTTCTATATGATATGGTTTTTGTGCATGATATCCATAACGGCGTTAATCGCTTCCTCTGTCGGCACGGTAAGAACGGTTCCCCGCTTGCGTTCCTTTTTCAGGCAGGAGCTGAGGAGCGTGACGAAAGATTCTTCCCCGGCATTAAGATCTTCGCAGGCCGGAATTACGGGGATTTCCATGGCGTAGGCCCGGGTGACACCGTCGGCCGTCATATAGATCCGTTTTCCGGGCTGGAGCAAAGCGCTGATCAGGCAGGGGGTGGGGAGGTTAAGCATCTGGTACCGATCCTCGAACTGTCTTTTTACAATCACGCCGCTGTCCTCTGAGACGGACGTCTCATCCACATAGCCGGCCTGAGGAAGATTGAGGTAAGAAGCCAGCAGAAAGCCGGTCTGTATCGTATCGGCGTCCACCGCGTAACAGCTTGTAAAAATTAAATCAAATTCCATATCCTGAATCGTGCCGGCAAGGAGCCGGGCATACCGGGTCGGCTCGGGGATGGAAGTAAAGCAAAAAGGCAGCCGGATCAGAGCGGCGCTGTCGCAGCCCATGGCAACAGCCTCTCTTAACAAGGGAACGGCGGCTTCGGTGCCGAGGCAGAGGGCAGTCACGAAACCGCCGGACTGTCTTTTATACCGGAGCGCAGCCTCGACTGCCGCAAGATCCTGTTTTGGCTGCGAATCTGCAGAAGTCTGGCGAATGATGGCGATTATATTCATAGCGGAAATCCTCCTGGATATTGTAAAGATAGAAAAAAGCATTGTGTCATGAAGACTACAATGCTTTTTCTGCAATCTGCCGCAGCGATTTTCTAATAAACTCTGTTTCCTTGGGGCTGAAATCCTTCAAGACTTCCTCATTGACTTCGTCGATGATTTTCAGGACGGGCGCCTTTAAAGCTTCACCCTTGGGAGTAATCATCACGAGTATCTCACGCCGGTTTTCCGGGTTGATCACGCGGTCAATTAAATCCTTCTTCTGCATTCTGTCCAGAATCCCGGATACCGTGGAGGTTTCCAGGCAGAGAAGTTCTGCAATCTGACGGGGAAGACATGTGCCGTCATTAATCCACAGGCAGTTTAAAATGCCGTACTGGGAAGGAGTAATGTCATAAGGGGCCAGCCTCTGGCTCAGATACTGGAAAACCGTATGCTGCGCAGTGGTGAGCAGAAAATTAATACATTCTTTAAGTTCCATGATTGTGGTCTCATCGCCTTTCTATGCAAATATCTTTTATACGAACTATTCTTATTATAAAAAATTTCGAATACAAAGTCAAACAGAACTGATTTTTAAGCCTTAGTTTCATAGAAAGGCGAGATGCTGTTCACACGGTTGTGTTCCGCGAGGTGTTTTCGTGCGTATTCTGTACGAAAATCCCGAGTCACACGGCGCGACGCGATGAAAAGTGAACTTTTCAC
>NZ_KE992790.1:12752-44949 GCF_000466485.1 [Clostridium] symbiosum ATCC 14940
AATCAACGGCGTTTTTTGCCGTTTCTGTGCATCGGCCGCCAAAGACAGCGGTTCTGAAAAAAGGCTGCGCCGTGCATTTGAGCATAGTAGCCGCGGTTCGACTCTCGCTTTGTGGCACGGCGCAGGTGATAAGATTATCTGAATAAAGCTCCGCTGATTACAAGCTTCTGAATTTCATTGGTACCCTCGTAAATCTGAGTGATTTTGGCGTCTCTCATCATTCTCTCCACGTGATATTCCTTCATGAAGCCATTTCCTCCAAGCATCTGTACAGCCTCGGTTGTCACATGCATAGCGGCATCGGTACAGACGAGTTTTGCTTTGGCAGCCGGAATGGAATATGGCCTTCCTTCCGATTTATCGAGAGCTGCTTTGTAGAGCATATATTTTGCCTGCTCGATTTCACATTCCAGTTCTGCCATCTTAAATGCGAGATACTGGTTTCTGTAAAGAGGTTTGCCGAACTGCTCTCTTGTCATAAGATATTTTCTGGCAATTTCAAAAGCGCCTTCTGCAATTCCAAGACCCTGTGCCGCAACCCCGATACGTCCGCCGTCCAGCGTCTTCATTGCAATCTTAAATCCCTGTTTTTCTTCGCCGAGAAGAGCAGTCTCAGGAATTTCACAATTTTCAAAAACCAGTTCGGAAACCTGTGCGGAGCGGATACCCATCTTGTTCTCGATTTTTCCGATGGAGAATCCAGGTGTTCCCTTTTTAACATGGAAGCAGGAGAGTCCTTTGCTTCCCAGCTCCGGATGAGTCAGGGCGTATACTGCAAAGTGATCGGAGAGCGGGCCGTTGGTATTGAAGCATTTCAGGCCGTTTAATATGTATTTGTCGCCTTTCTTTTCTGCAATAGTAACACAGCCGCCTGCATCGGAACCGGCGTTAGGCTCGGTAAGTCCGAAGGAGCCAAAGGTCTTTCCGGAGAGAACTTCCGGAAGAAATTCTCTTTTCTGCTCTTCAGAACCGCCATTGGCAATACTTCCGCCGTAGAGGGAGGTGGATACGGAGTAGGAGATGCCTACGGATGCATCGACCTTGGAAATCTCTTCTACTGCAATTGCGTAATCCAGATAGTCCCTGCCGGAACCGCCGTATTCTTTGGCGTAGGGAAGTCCGATGAGTCCCATTTCTCCCATCTTCTTATAAAGTTCTACCGGATATTCGCTCTTCTCATCACGTTCAATGACACCCGGCGCGAGTTCTTTCTCTGCAAATTCTCTTACTGCCTGCTGTAATGCTAAACGGTCTTCTGTTAACTGGAAATTCATGGTGTTACCTCCTTTAAGATAAGTAAATGATTTGGAGTCCGTGTTACGGACACATTGTTTCGATACTTACATGCTAGAAATTTAAAATACGAATATCTAGCATGCTAATTAATAGCTTGCATAAATAATACATTTTTTTTGTTCGATAGTCAATATACAATATGTAAAATTATCAGTTCTTTTTTTGTGTAATATCACGGTAATGCCTTTCATCAACTATAAGCCGAAGGACGCCAGTACAATAAAGATTCCGCATGCGATAAACGGGATGATGATCTGTGTAACGGCGATATCCCAGTAAGCTTCTTTGTGGGTCATTTTGCAGATGCCCAGCAGCGTGATCTGTGCTCCCTGATGCGGCAGAGTATCGAGAGTACCGGCAGCGATGGCTGAAATCCGGTGAACGTACTGGAAATTAATTCCCATTTCCATATAAGTGTTTTTTAAGGCATTAAAGGCAACGCCCATTCCCCCCGAGGCGGAACCGCAGGCTCCGGCACAGACGGCAACTGTGATCATGACGAATACGAGCGGCGGCATATGCAGATTCTTAAGCATGGCAACTAAATCGGCAAAGCCGCTTGTGTTTTGCACCACACCGCCGAAACCGACGACAATGGCGGTGTTCAGGATAGCGACGCCCGAGTCGGCGGCACCTTTGTTAAAAACTTCAATCCAGCTGTTAAGTCCGCCGATTCTTCTGAACATAAGAAGGACGGATGCGGCAATTCCTGTCAACACTGCGGTCTCCACCGGAAAATGAAAGATATTAAAGGTTACCAGGATAATAATGATTGGCAGGAACGCGGTAAGCCAGTGCGGCAGCGTTTTATCTTTTTCGGTGCTTAATTCCTCCTCCGTAAGCTGGTATTTGAGAGACGGATCGTTGAAGGTCAGCCCTTTCCCGGTAAATTTCCTGGCTCTGTATTCCAGCCAGACAAATATCATGGCAAACATGGCCGCTGTGGTGATGAGAGACGGCACGAATGCAGCCGTTGCCGGCGTACCCAGATTCGTCATGGCAATATAGTTCTGGATAGACGGAGAGCCGGGACCGCTCATGGACCAGGTCCAGCAGCCGGCGGAAATGGCGGCCGGAAGCAGCCGGCGGGTCAGGTTGGCCTCCCTGAATAACTGGATGGCAATCGGATAGATGACGAAGAAGACGACAAAGCCGCTGACTCCTCCAAATGTCAGTATTCCGGTGATGCACATGATAATAGGAGCTGCATATTTTCCTTTGCTGACCTTGACGATGGCCCTTGCAATGGATTCGGCGGCGCCTGTGAACTGGTAGACAGCTCCGAACAGCGCGCCGACGAAGAATATCAGAAAATATTTGATAACGTAGTCTCCGGCAGCAGGCATAAACTGGTTCTGCAGGCTGTCTAGAATCGGAAGCCCTGAGCAGACGGCCACGAAGATCGTAATAACCGGAGCCAGTATCAGGGCGCTGACCTGTTTAAATGCCAGCAGACCAAATAAAACAATAGCAATAAATAAAATCCAAATCTGAAAATTCATAAACTGATCCCCCACCATATTTATGTTTTGTTATGCTATTTTGCCAGCCCCATCAGTTCTTCCCTGAAAATACGGCTGTCCATTAACTTTGGCTGACCATCCATTTTGGGAACGAATCCCATCTGGTCAATAATCTGGCTCTGGATATCGATGCCGGGAGCCACTTCAATCAGATAAACTCCATCCTTTCTCAGTTCGAATACGGCGCGCTCCGTTATATAGAGAACGGGCTGGCCCGTTTTATTAGCATACTCGCCGCTGAATGTAATCTGTTCCACCTGTTTGATAAATTTCTGCTCTCTGCCCTCCGAGACAATCTGAAGCTCACCGTTGTCAAATGAGACGGAAAGTCCACCGGCCGTAAACGTACCGCAGAAAAATACCCGCTTGGCATTCTGTGTAATATTGATAAAACCGCCGCAGCCTGCAATCCTTGGTCCGAATTTGCTTACATTGATATTGCCCTGGCTGTCGGCCTGGGCAAGACCGAGAAATGCGTAATCGACACCGCCTCCGTCATAGAAATCAAACTGGTACGGCTGGTCGAGAATCGCTTCCGGATTGACCGAACCGCCGAATTTCGGGCCGCCCTGCGGCACTCCGCCGACGGGGCCTGCCTCCACGGTTAAGGTCATGTAGTCACCGATGCCTTCTTCCCCGGCTACCATGGAGATATATTCCGGCACGCCGATTCCCAGATTGACGACAGAATCGCTTTTCAGTTCCATGGCTGCTCTGCGCCCGATGATTTTTTTCGCCGAAAGCTTCGGATAAGTAAGACTGCTTAAGGGAACGGAAAAATCTCCGGTCATGGAGCCGTCATACTCACAGCCCACGCACTGCTCATGATCCTTCATGTCCTCACATACAACGACGGCATCCACATAGATTCCCGGAATTTTAACAAGCTTCGGGTCAAGGCAGCCGTTTTTCACAACCTTTTCAACCTGTACAATCACTTTGCCGCCGCTGTTTCTGACAGCCTGGGCAATGGAAGTGGATTCCAGGGACGCCACCTCGTGCTCCATTGTGATATTGCCGTTTTCATCGGAATAAGTACCGCGTATGAAGGCGATGTCGATGGGGAAGGACTTGTAAAGCAGTTTCTCCTCACCCAGAATGCTGACCACCTCGACTAAATCCTCCGTCGTAATGGAGTTCAGTTTACCGCCTTCGATTCTCGGATCTGCAAAGGTGTTCAAACCGACGTGGGTGATTGTGCCGACACGGTGGGCGGCGATGTCACGGAATAACTGAGACAGCGTTCCCTGCGGGAGGTTGTAGCCCTCAATCTTGTTTTCCAGCACCATGCGGCCCAATTGCGGAACCATGTTCCAGTGGCCCCCGATCACGCGTTTCGTCATTCCCTCGTGCGCAAAGTGGTCTGCTCCGCTGCCGTCCCGGTTTCCCTGGGCAGCCGCATAGAAAAGGGTTAAGTCTCTCGGGGAGCCTGTTTCCAGAAATCTCTGTTCCAGGGCTTTCGACAGCGCCTCGGGCATATCGCTTGCCACGAAACCGCTGGTAGTCACGGTCATGCTGTCGCCGACCAGAGCGGCTGCTTCGCCGGCTGTAATGATAGAAACCTTACTCATAGATACCTCCTGTATGTGATAATCATAATTTGATAAACACAGTTAAATAGATCATATAATTGATTGGATGAAGAAAGACAACGATTGATAAAATTAAATATAAACAATTAAATATCGCATATAAATTAAAGTGTCTGATAATTAATGGCAAAAAAATTTATAAAGTTCCGGAGCCGGATTTTGCTCCAACTCCGGTGACACATCTTTTTATGTAGAAATCTTTTCTGTTTTAAAAATCTGTCAGCTCCGCTTTTCTCTTTTCAAGGAAAGCCTGCATTCCTTCAGCCTTGTCATGAGTGGAAAATGCCAGTCCGAAAAGGTTTGCTTCCAGCTTCAGGCCGCTTTCAAGATCCGTATCCATGCCGGTGTTGATAGCCTGTTTGGCAAGGGTGACGCCAAAGCTTGCTTTTGACATGATTTTTTTAGCCATTGCCTTGCAGTAGTCAAGAAGCTCTTCCTGGGGAACTACTTTGTTGGCCAGGCCGATGCGGTAAGCTTCCTGGGCATCGATCTGATCGGTGGTAAAGATAAGTTCTTTTGCGCGTCCTTTTCCAATCAGTCTGGGAAGACGCTGCGTGCCTCCGAAGCCGGGAAGAATACCCAGGTTTACTTCCGGCTGTGCAAATTTTGCATTTTCGGCCGCGATACGGATATCACAGCACATGGAAATCTCACAACCTCCGCCCAGCGCATATCCGTTAACGGCTGCGATAGTCACCTGAGGCATGTTTTCAAATTTCTTAAAGGTTTCGGCAGCCAGCAATGCCATGGCGCGCCCCTCCATTGGGGTGGCATTTACCATTTCGGAGATATCTGCACCTGCGACAAAAGATTTCTGTCCGGAGCCTGTCAGAATCACAACCTTTACATCTTTGGCTTTTTCAATCGCTGCAGCAATATCACCTAACTCGGCCAGCGTTTCGCTGTTCAGTGCATTTAAAGATTTTGGGCGGTTAATTGTTACAACTGCTATACCGTCTTCGATTTCCACTAACAGATTGTTGTAGTTCTTTACTTCCATGATTTGTTCCTCCTGATTTGAATGTTTTTGATAAAATCTCCTGCGTCATTGGCGCTGCTCTGTTACTATCCACAGCCGCTATTCCGCGAGGTGTTTTCACTCGTATTTGAGTGAAAATCCCGAGTTATACGGCGCGAAACGGTGTTTTTTACCGTTTCTGTGCATCGCGAAGCGTGTTACTGTTCGCAGAGCTGCGTTTTTCAGCGGGGCTGTGAATAGTAACGCTGCTCTTATAAACAGGAGTATATCACAGTTATAAATGAATGTGAATAGTTTTGGTGTAAAAAATATAGCGTGCTAATAATTGATAAATAATCAATAAGCATGCTAAAAATTGGTACATATAGATAAAAAAATATATTATTTTTGGGGAAAATACCTCTGGAAAGGGGAAAAATCATCTTTCGAAAAAAGATTCTTTCGTCTAAAACCACAAAAATAGAGCCTGATTTTCTATAGTGAAGGGAAGCTGCATCAGGAGGGGAACCGAAAGCTGTTACATTCCATCCACTTTTGCTGTTGTATTGTCTACCAGCTTTGCTGTCATTTTACTATCAATCCAGCAGTTGTTTTAAGTACGCAGCAGTTTTTGTGTTAACATTCATCGCTTTGTCCGGAATCCGGAGCATAACAGGTGATTCGCTGTACGGAGTGTAAGAGACGGCCGGAGGGGCGGCCGTTCGGTTCCCTGACGCAGAATGAGCATCGTCAGCATGCGTGATATAAAGCAACAAGTTAAATGTTAACTAATAATTAGCATGCTAGATGTTTCTTGTTCGTATGATAATCTATTTTCAGCGTTTCGTCAATATACAGATTTCATAATTAGATGGAATGATTTTTGTGCATGGTTATCACCGGCGGTTGTGGTGTGCAGTAAAAGATAATCAGAAAATTCACGATAAATTACTATTTACACAGAAAATATATTCTTGTATCATTATACCCACAAAGAATAGACAGAGAAAATATTCGAATTAAAAATATAAAAATAAAGGAGGGTATGCGGTGTGGAAGTTAAAATTGCATTGGTTTCACCTAAACGCGGCTTTTTTAAGAATGCCGGACAGATTTTTGCCGAGCATAACAAACTGATACCTGAGCCGGATGACGGTATTCAGTGCAGATACTGTCTCGAAGAAATGGAAATCAAAAGCAGTGACGTGTCGGATGCCGAGAAGTTTAATCTGCAGAGATATGATGCGGTAATTGCCAGAGGGATAACCGCGGATCTTTTGCGCAGAAGACTGCCGGGACTTACGGTCATCGATATCCCGGTATCGGGAACTGATTTAATCTATTGCCTGAAGACGGCCAGAGACCTGTATCTGGGACAGAACATAGGGATAGTGGGAAGCAGAAACATGATTCTTGGGGCAGACCATATCGGGGAAATTCTTGGAATGGAGGTAAAGATGTATTTCCGCGATGCCCCGGGGGATGTCGTGAGTGTACTGGGGCGGGCGGTTAAGGACGGATGTGAAGTAATTATAGGCGGTGTCGAGAGCTGTCAGTTCGCGAAAAAGCACGGCTTAGAATGTCTGCTGATTCACACAGGCAAACCGGCTTTGTGGTATGCGTTCGGTGAGACAAAGCGTGTTTTCCGGATGAAACTGTACCAGCAGCGCAGGATACTTCTGATACAGACTGTACTGGACAATTCTTCCGAAGGAATTGTTCTTGTGGGGCCGGACAAGAAAATCATGCTGTATAACAATAAGGCGCAGAATATTTTAAGTATAACTTCAGACATGACGGAAGAAAATTTAGAAAAACTGTTCGGCATCCATCCTCTTCCGGCGTTTTTGTGCGACAGTGAAAGTTATTATAACGAAATCATCGTTTGTAAAGATAAAAAACTGTCGGTTAATAAGTTCCCGGTCCATCTAAAAGACAGTCCGGTCTGCTACGTGGTGTCCTTTCAGAATGTCAGCCAGCTCCAAAATGCGGAGAAGGTCATTCGAAAGAAAGTAAAAAATCTCGGATGGACAGCTAAATATACTTTTGACGATATTATCGGCAGCAGCCCGGCCATCAGAGAATTAATACGGAAGGCCCGGCGCTATGCCGAGACAGATTCGGATATTCTGCTTATTGGTCAATCCGCGACAGGCAAAGAATTGCTGGCACAAAGTATACATAATGCAAGTGACCGGAAAAAGGGGCCTTTTGTAGCCATCAATTGTGCCGCGCTCAGCCAAAATCTGCTTGAGAGTGAATTATTCGGATATGTGGACGGCGCCTTTACCGGTGCACAGAAAGGCGGTAAAGAAGGGCTGTTTGAACAGGCACATACCGGAACAATATTTCTAGACGAAATTGGAGAGGTTCCTCTGGAGCTGCAGGCGAAACTTCTGCGTGTGATTCAGGAGAGAGAGGTGATGAGGATTGGTGATAATAAAATGATCCTTGTCGATATACGCATTGTGGCCGCAACGAACCGGGATCTGAATCAGTACGTGAGGGAGAATAAATTCCGGCTGGATCTGTATTACCGGCTGGACGTTCTGCATCTGAAGCTTCCGACATTGAATGAAAGAGGCCATGATATTGGCATTTTGGCCTAATATTTATTAAACCGGAAAAAGGAGATGTACTGTACGCGGCTGGGCGACATCAGGCTTACGAAAGAAGCCGGTGAATTGCTGGAAAGAATAGAATGGAAGGGGAACATCCGCCAGTTGAATAATATCTGCATGCGGTTGATTGTAAACAGCGACACCGACGAGATAGGAGCAAAAGAAATATACAGTGTGCTGAACCAGGAAGAATGGACGGATGGTGCTCCGGCCGGGGAACAGGCGCCAGGTGAGGTAAACTTGGAAGACAGGGGTGAGGTAAATAATGCGGGGGCAAAAATGGCAGCGGCAGCTCATTTAAGGGAGCCGGAAGAAACAGCCCGGATCAGGGAAGCTCTGGATTACTATTCCTATAACCGCCAGAAAACGGCCAAAGCTCTTGGCATGAGCCGTTCGACGCTTTGGCGGAAAATGAAAAAGTATCATTTTATTTAATATGAAACAAATTTAAAACATCTGGAAAACAAATTAGAAACATTTTTGAGACGTTTAGAATGTATGTTGGGACATACTTCCGGCAAAGAGCAAAAAGTATTGAAATGCGTAACCATGGGAAAAAAGTAGAAAGCGGCTGACAAAGTCTGATAAATACAGACTTGTCAGCTCTTTTTTTAGCAGTGGACGGACGCAGGGATACGTTTGGAACAGAGGATGATGAAAAGTTGGTACGCAGCTTGCTCTATACTGCAGGTGAATGGGGTTACAGATTTACAATCAGGGAGCAGTATGCGAAGAAAAATACGGAAAGGGGAGGGGAAGTCAACAGGAGAGAAACAGAGCAAGATACGCGCTTCCTGCAAAAAAATTAACGAATCAGGAGGGTAGTTTATGGAGCAGAGTACGTTAGCTATTATTATTGTATTGCTCGCCATTGTCTCATTTGCGCTGGAGAAAATTCCGGTTGCGCTGACAGCCATATTGGCGTCACTGGCAATGGCCATATTTGGGATTACTGATTACAGTAAAGCATATTCGGATTTCGGTTCTCAGGCGGCTGTAATGGTGGCAGCCATGATGATTTGCGGAAATGCCTGTTTCGATAACGGCGTTGCGCAGGCCATGGGTAATAAGATTACAAAAATAGGTTTGGGCAAAAACGAACGTCTGCTGGTGACGGTCATGACAGGCTTTGCCGTTTTTCTGTCAGCATTCTTTTCGAATTCGGCAGTTGTGGCCATGATGATTCCGCTGGTCGCTTCCGTGGTTTCGAAATCAGGGGGAAGATGTACTAATAAAAGAGTGCTGATGGCGGTTGGAATGGGTTCTGCGGCAGGCGGCTTTTGCACCCTTTCAGGTTCTACCCCGCAGGTTGCTGCCCAAACCATCTTGGAAACAACGCCGGGGTGTACGCTTATGCACTATTTTACGCTGGCAAAGGCAGGGATCCCGCTGTGTCTGATAGTAATCATTTATTTCGCAACAGTTGGATACTGGCTGGAAAAGAAATCGCTGAAATTTGAGGATGTATGCCCGGTTGAACTCACGAATGAGGGGGAGGGGGAGAGCAAACCGGTGGACAAACGGAAGTTCTGGCTGACGGCAATTATCATGATTCTGGTTGTGGCAGGATTTGTGTCGGGAATCTGGAACATTGCAGTGGTGGCCATGGTCGGAGCAACCCTTATGATATTGACGGGCTGCGTAGGGCTTAAGGATGCATTTCACGGCATTGATTGGAACACCATAGTAGTACTGGCCTGTTCGCAGGGATTTGCCAAAGGGATGGAGACATCCGGTGCGGGCCAGCTTATCGCTGACACCACACTCAACGTACTGGGGGACAAGGCGACGGTCTTTGTCGTATTGGGTATCATCATTGTACTGAGTGTTATATTGACCAATATAATGAGCAATATTGCAACGGGAACCATGATGTTTCCCATCGTGATTGCCCTGGCTAATGGTATGGGAGTGAACCCCACCACCTTTGTAATTGCAGTGGTGATTGCCTGCCAGTGTGCATTTGCCACGCCGGTAGGAACTCCCTGTGTAACGCAGACGATGGTGGGCGGTTATAAGTTTATGGATTATGTAAAAATTGGCCTGCCGTTAAATATTATTACTACGGTCGCAGCAGTCTTTCTAATCCCGCTTTGTTATGGGATTTAATGCTTATGTGTTCAATGTTTTAAAGGATAATTAATTTATTAACGAAGAAAGGACGTGAAATTATGTATAAAATCTTAATTCCTCAGGACATACAGGAAGAAGGAAAACAGTATTTAAGAGAAAAGGGGTACGAGATACAGATAGGGAGCGGCTTTGACCGTGACACGTTAAAAAAAGAAATTTCCGATGCCGATGCCGTGATCGCGCGGACCGCCGCTTATCCGGCCGATGTGATTGCAGCAGGAACAAAGCTCAAGGTTATTGCACGTTATGGAGTGGGTTATGACAATATAGACCTTAAGGCGGCAGAAGAAATGGGGATTTATGTAACGATTGCCAAAGGATGCAATGCCCGATCCGTAGCCGAGCATACGGCTGCGCTGATGCTGGCCTGTGCGAGAAATATTACACAAATTTATGAGGAATTAAAAAGAGGGAATTTTGCCATAAGAAATGCTCTGCCGGGGATGGAACTGAGAGGAAAAACCTTTGGAATAGCCGGCATTGGGGCAATCGGGTTTGAGACGGCAAAGATAGTCCATGACGGATTTTCAATGGAAGTGCTGGCATTTGACCGGTACGCGGACAGAAGCGTTTATCCGGAATGGATACACTTTGTGGACACGCTGGATGAGCTGCTGAAAAATGCTGACGTTTTGAGTCTCCATACACCGCTTACTTCCGAGACAGAGCATATGATTAACCGGGATGCCATGCGGCTGATGAAGCCGTCTGCCATTATTATCAATGCGGCAAGGGGGCCTATCTGGGATGAACGTGATTTATATGAAGCGCTAAAAGAAGGAACCATTGCAGCTGCGGGCTCTGATGTATTTGAGCAGGAGCCGCCGGAAGCCAGTTTTCCGTTGTTTGAACTGCCGAATTATATTGCATCCGCACACAATGCCGCTCTGACAAAGGAGGCAAACGCGGCCGTTTCCTTAAGCTGTGCACATGCGGTAGATGACGTTCTCAGCGGCAGGGAACCGGAATTTCCGATTATCAGGCCGGACAAATGAAGAGACAGCGGAAAGCAAACGTAATAGATAATTTATTTCATATCACTTATATTAGAGGAGGACATCCATATGGGTAAAACATTTTTTGACAATACTGTAATGAAGAAACTGAAAAACCATGAGCCGGTATGCGGCTGCTGGTCACAGGGGTCGAGCCACGTCAATGCCGAGATTATGGCTGAGGCCGGATTTGATCTGATGATCATTGATATGGAGCATTCCCAGTTGTCACTGCAGGATACGGTACATATAATCCAGACGACAAAAGGAACGGGCTGCGCCCCGTTTGTCAGGACGCCGTGGAACGATATGGTTTGGATTAAGCAGGCTCTGGATACAGGCGCTTACGGCATTCATGTACCTTATGTTTCCACAAGAAAAGAGGCTGAATACGCCGTAAAATGCTGCAAATATGCGCCGCAGGGTGTCCGTGGAATCGCAGGCAGCCAGAGAGCCACAAACTTCAGTCTTTCAAAGGCTGATTATTATGCCAGAGCGAATGAGGATGTGATTGTGATGATTGCGATTGAAACTCCGGAAGGAGTGGGCAATATCAGGGAGATTGCATCTGTAGAAGGAGTGGATGGAATCTTTATCGGTCCGGCGGACCTTTCAACCTCAATGGGATATATGGCAAACCCGTCGGTTCCGGAGGTCCAGGCGGCAATCCGCGAAATAGAAGAGGGGACCAAAGAATGCGGAAAGTTCCTTGCCACGATAGCATCCAGTGCAAAAGCTGCGAAACCGTTATATGAAAGGGGATATACGATGGTTGCCCTGCTGTCCGATACGACCGGACTGGCAAAACTGGCCGTCGATGCCGTAGATTATTTTAAAAATGAAATCCGGGGCTGCTGATACGGCATCCCAAATGACTTATTTGAATTTTTTATTCATCTTATAAGCGTTCGTAAATAACATAGACAGAGGTTTGCCTGAAAATTAACAAGGGCAGCCTCTGTTTTGTCAAAAGGACATAAAGGATTAACTTTATCAGCCCCGTAAATATATAAAAAATGTACAATATTCACATTTTTATGTATAAAGGCTATAAAATTGAGGTAAAATGAGCAAAATAAAAAGTTTATAAATTCTTTGATAATTATTTGACAGGACTCCTGAAGAGTGCTAAGATATAGTTACTATCAATCTATGCAATTGTTTTATTTACGTGGCAAGTCATTTTTAAGGAGGAAATTTGATATGTCAAAGAAAGTCGTAATAGCAAGTGCATGCCGTACCGCCATCGGTTCCATGGGCGGTCAGCTCAGCACAGTGCCGGCAGCAGAGATGGGAGCTGTCGTTATTAAAGAAGCACTGAAGAGAGCTGGCGTAGCTCCGGAGCAGGTAGACCACGTTTACATGGGCTGTGTAATCCAGGCCGGCCTTGGTCAGAACGTGGCCCGTCAGATGTCCATCAAAGCAGGACTTCCGGTTGAAGTTCCGGCTGTAACGCTTAACGTCGTATGCGGCTCCGGTTTACAGTGTGTAAACTCAGCAGCAGAGATGATTATTGCAGGGGACGCTGATATTGTAGTAGCAGGCGGTGCAGAGAACATGTCCGCAGCACCATATGCGTTAATGAACGCACGTTACGGCTACCGTATGAACAACGCTCCTATGATCGACACCATGGTAAATGACGCCCTGTGGGATGCTTTCAACGGCTATCACATGGGAATCACCGCAGAGAACATCTGCGACAAGTGGGGCATCACAAGAGAAGAGCTTGACGAGTTCGCAGCCAGCAGCCAGCAGAAGGCTTGCGCAGCACGTGAAGCCGGCAGATTCAAAGACGAGATCGTTCCGATCGAAGTCAAGAAGAAAAAAGAAACAATCATTGTTGATACCGACGAAGGCCCACGTGCCGGTACAACAAAAGAATCACTTGCAAAACTTCGTCCGGCATTTAAACCAGACGGCGGACGTGTTACGGCAGGTAATGCTTCCTCTATCAACGACGGCGCAGCAGCAGTTGTTGTAATGAGCGAAGAAAAAGCAAAAGAACTGGGAATTACACCAATGGCTACATGGGTGGCAGGCGCACTTGGCGGCGTTGACCCGTCTATCATGGGTATCGGCCCTGTAGCAGCTACCAACAAACTTTTCAAGAGAACAGGCATGAAGGTTGAAGACCTTGACTTAATCGAGGCTAACGAGGCGTTTGCGGCACAGTCTATCGCAGTTGCCCGGGACCTTAACTTCAACAGCGATATCCTGAATGTAAACGGCGGTGCTATTGCCCTTGGTCATCCGGTAGGAGCTTCCGGATGCCGTATCCTTACTACATTGTTATACGAGATGCAGAAACGTGACGCTAAAAAAGGTCTTGCAACACTCTGTATCGGCGGCGGCATGGGATGTGCCACAATCGTCGAGAGAGACTAAGCAGTTAGAATAACCGGAACCTGTGGAGGGGGGACAACCCCCTCCACGCTCCGGCTGTTTCTGGTTTACAACATATGGATGTAAGGAGATGATGGCAATGGGGTTTGTTGATTACGAGGAGGATGGATACGTTGGCATTATGATCATCAACCGTCCCCAGGCGCTCAATGCGTTAAACAAGGATGTGTTAAAGGACATCGAAGCTGCTTTTGATGCAGTGGATCTTTCCAGAATCAGAACCATTATCCTGACGGGAGCAGGGGAGAAATCCTTTGTGGCCGGAGCCGATATCGCTGCGATGAGCACGATGACAAAGGCGGAGGGAGAAGCATTTGGCAAATTCGGCAATGATATTTTCCGTAAAATCGAGACTTTCCCGATTCCGGTTATTGCGGCGGTAAACGGTTTTGCACTCGGCGGCGGCAATGAGCTTGCCATGAGCTGTGATATCCGTATCTGTTCCGACAATGCCATGTTCGGCCAGCCGGAAGTTGGCCTGGGAATCACACCGGGATTCGGCGGCACCCAGAGACTGGCCCGTCTGATTGGCGTTGGAAAAGCAAAAGAGATGGTTTACGGCGCGAGAAACATCAAGGCGGATGAGGCATACAGACTGGGACTTGTCAATGCGGTTTACACACAGGAGGAACTGATGCCGGCAGCGAAGAAACTGGCTGCGGGCATTGCGAAGAATGCTCCTATTGCTGTGAGAAATTCTAAGAAAGCGATGAACGAAGGACTTCAGGTTGATATGGATCAGGCAATTGTCATTGAGGAAAAGGCATTCGGTGACTGCTTCGAGACAGAAGATCAGAAAGAAGGCATGACTGCTTTTCTCGAGAAACGGAAAGTGGACAATTTCAAAAACAAATAATAATGGATCAGGAGCCGGGAACAGCCCGGTTATCCGCATTTTGAAAAATCAGGAGGATTTGTCATGAAAGTTGGTATTATTGGTGCAGGAACAATGGGTTCCGGTATTGCTCAGGCTTTTGCCCAGGTAGAAGGCTACGAAGTATGTTTATGTGATATTAATGAAGAATTCGCCGCAAACGGCAAGCTGAGAATTGCAAAGGCATTTGAGAAGCGTGTTGCAAGAGGTAAAATGGATAAAGAAACAGCGGACAAGATTCTCAACAAGATACATACGGGAATCAAGACTATTTGTGCCGACTGTGATCTGGTAGTTGAAGCAGCAATCGAGGATATGGAAATCAAAAAACAGACCTTCAGAGAACTGGCTGCAATCTGCAAACCGGAGTGTATCTTCGCAACAAATACGTCTTCCCTGTCCATCACGGCAATCGGCGCAGGAATTGACAGACCGGTAGTAGGCATGCACTTCTTCAATCCGGCTCCTGTTATGAAGCTGGTTGAGGTTATCGCCGGACTGAATACACCGGTAGAGGCTGTTGATAAAGTAAAAGCAATCTCAGAAGAAATTGGAAAGATTCCGGTTCAGGTAGAGGAAGCTGCAGGTTTCGTAGTAAACAGAATCCTGATTCCAATGATCAATGAAGCTATCGGCATTTATGCTGAGGGCGAGGCAACTGTAGAAGGCATCGATACAGCTATGAAGCTGGGAGCAAGCCATCCGATGGGACCGCTGGCTCTGGGAGATCTGATCGGCCTTGACGTAGTACTGGCTATCATGGAAGTATTACAGGCTGAGTCAGGAGATCCGAAATACCGTCCGCACCAGATGCTTAGAAAGATGGTACGCGGCGGCAAGTTAGGACAGAAATCCGGCGAGGGCTTCTATAAGTACAATTAATTTTTGAACCGCATCAGGCGAGCCAAAGCCGCCTTTAAGCGCTATATAAGAAAATGATGGAGGAATAGACATGGATTTTACATTAAGTAAAGAGCATGAAATGGCGAGGAAGTTGTTCCACGACTTCGCCGAAACAGAAGTAAAACCTTTAGCACAGGAAGTTGACGAGACAGAACATTTCCCGACAGGCACAGTTGAGAAGATGCAGAAGCTTGGCTTTATGGGAATTCCGGTTCCGAAGGAGTACGGCGGCCAGGGCTGTGACCCGTTAACATACGCTATGTGCGTAGAGGAGCTTTCAAAGGTTTGTGGTACTACAGGCGTTATCGTATCCGCACACACCTCTCTTTGCTGTGACCCAATCCAGACTTACGGTACGGAAGAGCAGAAACAGAAATTCCTGGTTCCACTTGCAAAAGGTGAGAAATTAGGCGCTTTCGGCTTAACAGAGCCGGGAGCCGGTACAGATGCACAGGGACAGCAGACGAAGGCAGTTTTAGACGGAGACGAGTGGGTACTCAACGGTTCCAAAATCTTCATCACGAACGGTAAAGAAGCTGATGTCTACGTAATCATCGCCGTAACAGGCATTAAAGAAGATGCAAGAGGCAGAAAGAAAAAAGAAATCTCTGCATTTATCGTAGAAAAAGGAACGCCGGGATTCACCTTCGGAACAAAAGAGAAGAAGATGGGTATCCGTGGTTCAGCAACTTACGAGCTTATTTTTACAGACTGCAGAATCCCGAAGGAGAACATCTTAGGACAGCAGGGTAAAGGCTTTGGTATCGCTATGCATACTCTGGATGGCGGACGTATCGGTATCGCTGCACAGGCTCTCGGCCTTGCAGAAGGAGCGCTTGAAAGAACCGTTGAGTACGTTCAGGAAAGAAAACAGTTCGGACGTACAATCGGACAGTTCCAGAATACACAGTTCCAGCTTGCTGATATGGCTACAAAAGTTAAAGCGGCTCAGCTCCTTGTTTACAGAGCAGCTATGGCTAAGAAGACACAGAAGGTTTATTCTGTAGAAGCAGCTATGGCTAAATTATACGCAGCAGAGGTTGCTATGGAAGTTACAACCAAGGCTGTTCAGCTTCACGGCGGTTACGGCTACACAAGAGAGTACGATGTAGAGCGTATGATGCGTGATGCTAAGATTACAGAGATCTACGAAGGAACATCTGAAGTTCAGAGAATGGTTATTTCCGCTTCCCTGTTAAAATAAGATTTCCTGGCAATAGATTGTAAAGTATCTCAATTAGTGAGAAAAAACATGAATAAGGAGTGAACATACCGTGAAAATAGTAGTTTGTATTAAACAGGTTCCGGATACCAAAGGCGGAGTTAAATTTAATCCTGATGGTACTCTTGATAGAGGCGCAATGCTTACAATTATGAACCCAGACGACAAAGCTGGTCTGGAAGCTGCTCTTCGTTTGAAAGATCAGTATGGCGCAGAAGTTACCGTAGTTACCATGGGTCTTCCGAAGGCTGAAGAAGTTCTTCGTGAGGCTATGGCTATGGGCGCAGACAATGGCGTATTAGTAACAGACAGAGTATTAGGCGGCGCAGATACATGGGCAACATCCCAGACACTGGCAGGCGCTATCCGCAATTTAGAGTATGACTTAATCATCTCCGGCCGTCAGGCTATCGATGGTGATACGGCACAGGTTGGTCCGCAGATCTCCGAGCACCTTGGAATCCCGGTAATCAGCTATGCACAGAAAATCAGAGAAATTAATCTCGAAGACAAATATATCGTTGTTGAGCGTCAGTATGACGACAGATATCATGTAGTTAAGGCTCAGTTACCATGTTTACTGACAGCTCTTGCAGAGTTAAATGAGCCGCGTTACATGACTCCGGGCGGAATCTTCGATGCTTACGCAAAAGAAATCACCGTATGGGGAAGAAAAGACCTGATAGATGTAGAAGATTCCAACTTAGGTTTAAAAGGTTCTCCAACTCAGATCGCCAGGGCTTCCGATAAAGTCAGAAAGGGCGCCGGCGAGCAGGTTAACTTAGATCCGGCTGCTTCCGCAGATTATATCGTAAGCAAATTGGCAGCAAAACACGTAATTTAAAAATCAGAGAAAAGAGTGGTGAATAAGATGAACTTAGAAGCATATAAGGGAGTATTTGTCTTTGCACAGCAGGTTGATAACGTAATCGGCGGTATCGCATTCGAGCTGATTGGCAAAGGAAAAGATTTAGCAAAAGACTTAAACACAGAGGTAACGGCTGTCTTAGTCGGTTCCGATGTAAAGGGCCTTGCGGATAAACTGGCGGAATACGGTGCAGACAAGGTTATCGTCGTTGATGATCCCGAATTAAAAGAGTACAGAACAGAGCCTTACACACATGCTCTTGCATCTGTTATCGAGAAATACAAACCGGAGATCTTCCTGATTGGTGCCACGGCAATCGGCCGTGATCTTGGACCGCGTGTTTGCGCAAGAATCCATACAGGCTTAACGGCAGACTGTACGCAGCTCGATATCGGAGATTTCCCAATCAATCCGATTCCGGGCAAGGAGACGAAACATAACCAGTTACTGATGACACGTCCTGCATTCGGCGGTAACACAATCGCTACCATCGCCTGCCCGGAATTCCGTCCTCAGATGGCTACCGTACGTCCAGGCGTTATGAAGAAAGCTCCGAAGGTTAAAGGCGCTAAAGCTGTAATCGAAGAGTTCAACCCAGGATTTACACCAAACAGCCAGTATGTAGAGATCCTTGACATCGTTAAGGCTGTAACTGACACTGTAGATATCATGGACGCTAAGATCCTCGTATCCGGCGGCCGTGGAATGGGCGGTCCGGATAACTTCAAGATTCTTGAAGAACTGGCAGAAGCAATCGGCGGAACAGTAAGCTGCTCCCGTGCTGTTGTAGATGCAGGCTGGAAGCCAAAAGATTTACAGGTAGGCCAGACTGGTAAGACAGTTCGTCCTAACGTTTACTTTGCAATCGGTATCTCCGGAGCAATTCAGCATCTGGCAGGTATGGAAGAGTCTGATATCATCGTTGCAATTAACAAAGATGAGACAGCTCCTATCTTCGACGTAGCTGATTACGGCGTTGTAGGCGATCTGAACAAGGTTGTGCCTATGCTGACAGAGAAGATTAAAGAAGCTAAGGCTGCTGCAAAAGATAACTAATCTTCTGTAACAGAATTATAATTTAATATAGGGCGGCCCCTGAGGCCGGCCGGATAAAGCACCGCAAAACAGATGTGAAAACAGGTTTTGCGGTGCTTTTTTTGTACCATAAGATCCTGAAAAGCGGCAGCAACAGCCATTTGCCTGTTACCCTTTGTGCTGAATAACTTTTGGAAATTAAGAAAACCCAATAGTATAATGGCCGTATCAAAGGATAAGAATAGGAACCGCAAGGAGGATGTTATGATCAAAAGAGAAGGTACTGTGGATTATGCATTGGAGAAAAGTGTTTACGTGGAAATGAGAATCAGCCGGCTGAAAGAAAAAATGTCGGCGAATGGGATTGACGCGGTAATTATCCGGAAACCGGAGACGGCCTTTTATTTTAGTAACTTTAATCCGGTATTAAATAGCCATCCGGCTTTTGTTGTAGTGACTCTTGATGCTGAACCCTGTCTTCTGGTGCATTCCATCCGCTGCGCTCATGCAAAAGAGGAAGGGGCTCTGAAACGGGTAGAGCTGTATGGGAAATGGGGAGCCAATGTTCCTCTGGCGGGTAAAGCGGCAGATGCCATCCGATTGCTGGTTGGAAAAGAGAAGCTGTGTTTGGGGATGGAGCTTGATGATATCAGCATGGATTTCTACCAGGAGATTCAGGAGGTACTTCATCCTGATAAAATTGTCTCTGTTTCCGGGCTTGTTAATATGATGAAAATTATTAAAGATGAATATGAGATAAGCTGTATCCGAAAGTCAGCACGGCTTGTTGACAGAGGGGTTGAGACTGCCATTCATGCGTTGGAACGGGGATGCTCTGAGGCCGAAGCAGCTACAGAGGGGCAGTATGCAATGAGAAAGCTATGGCATGAAAAGTTTCCGGATATGGAGGTATGCGGTTTTGGAACATCAGAGGGAGGCATGATTGACAGTCTGCATGTCTGGTGCCTGTCAAACGGACATATTGCTTACGGCTGCGATTGCCCAAAGCATTATCATCCCCAAAATGGTGATTTGACACTTCCTATGGCCTGGGCAAAGACCGGCGGCTACCATGCTGAGAATGAGAGAACCATCATAATCGGAGAGCTGGACAGCTATAAACGCAGAGCTTATGACGGAATGTTAAGAGCAAGAGAAAGTATCTTTAATATCCTTCGTCCGGGAACTGCCTTTGAAGATTTGTACCGGGCAGCGGCACAGGTTTATACAGATTATGGTTTTGGTGATATCCTGCCCGGACGGGTGGGGCATGGCATCGGCTGTTCCGCCCATGAGTTTCCGTCACTGGCAATGGGGAATAAAATTACTCTAAAGCCCGGTATGGTGATAACGGTGGAACCGGGCCTTATGGATAAGGGATGGGGCGGCGTGCGCCACTCCGACACAGTCCTGATTACGGAGGAGGGGTACGAGTCCCTGACAAAATACAATATGGGAGAAATTTCCATACAAATCAGGGGATAATCTCCTATATCTCCTGTTCCCCCAGCATCATCCGGACAGTGCTGATAAATGCCATCAGGGTTTTTGATTGATATTTTTTCGAAAGATAATTTACCACGATCGGCCTTTGACTGAGTTTATCCTCGATAACACAGATTTTATGGTGTGAAAAATCATAGTAGGAATAGCGGATAAACGTCATGGGACAGACGATGGCTCCCAGCCCTTCGGAGCACATGGACAGCAGCGTTCCGACATTGATCGTTTCAAGGAATATATTTGGCGTGATTCCGATTTTCCGGAAGAACTTTTCGCAGAAATTTCCTATCTTCGTATCATTGGTTATTGAAATAAAGGGAAGCTTTTCCAGACACATGAGTCCCTTCTCATAGGAGAGGGAAGAACCGTGTATGGTATCGTCACTGGGGAAATACTCCGCCAAAAGAACATCGGGAACAACGATTACAAAACTTTCACCGTAAAGGGGGATGCTTGTAATCCTCTGGGTGTCTGTCGGCAGAAAACCGATGCTGACGTCCAACTGGCCGTTTTTGAGCGCATCCTCCACTTCGGTCGTATTACCCTCGAACAGTTTGAGCTTGACAGACGGGTATTGCCGGTGGAATGTGTTGATGATGGAAGGCAGAAGAACCTGCGCCCGGACATGAGTGCTTCCAACGGTAAGGGAGCCGCCGATAAAACCGCTGATGTCCACCAGCTCCTGTTGCAGATCGCTTTGGATGGCAACCAGCTCTGCGGCCCGTTTCTTCAGATGAAAACCGGCGGGAGTAAGCGTCAGGGGGGTGCCTCTGTTGAACAGAGGCACTCCGAAAAAGTCTTCCAGCTTCATGATGTGGCCACTTAATGACTGCTGTGTGATATATAGCTTGTCCGCTGCTTTTCTGAAATTCATTTCTTCAGAAAGCACTAAAAAGTATTGTAGGTTAAGAAAGTTAATCAAAAAGATGGCCCCCTTCTAATAAGCGAAATTTATTGTGGCGATATAATGTCTCATTAATAAGCTATAGTATACCACCAGGCCGGTTGAGAAGCAAATATGGAATATCAAGAAATGCCGATTTGCAGCAGCAGTTTATGACAGGCAAACGCCTGTTAGCTTGTCAGAGGAAAGCTGTTAGACAAAATGTGCAATAATTTGTATATTTATAGTAACTATTCTGAAAGTTGTTTGGGATTTTAAGAGTAGATAGAAGAGGAGGAATATACCTATGAAGAAAAAATTGATGGCATTATTGCTGGTATTTACAATGACGGCCGGTACTCTCGCAGGCTGTGCGACGCCTGGTTCTTCCGAAAAACCGGCAGCTTCTGAGACCGGCGCTAAACAGGGAGAAGAAGGCAAAAGCGCAGGGCAGGAGGACAGGATTACGCTCACCTATGCACAGACAAAGGATGTGGACAGCCTGGATCCCAGAAATGCGACATCCACGATCACGGCAGCCATGATGGCCCAGATTTTCAGCGCTCTGGTGACTACCGACGAAGATTATAATATCGTATGTGATGCGGCTGAGTCGTATGAGCTAATCGACGACTGCACTTATAAATTCACATTAAAAAAGGGAATTAAATTTCACGACGGCGTGGAGATGACGAGCGAAGATGTGAAGTATACGATGGATACCATTCGCGCGGAAGGAGCTGACTATAAATTAAAAAGTGATTTTTCTTTTATGTACTGTGAGCCCATCGACGATTATACCATGTATATCAAGACAGATGAGCCGAACGCCTCCACACTGCTCCGTTTAAATTACATAAAGATTATTCCAAAGCATTACGTGGAACAGGTTGGAGACAGCGAATTTAATGCCAAACCGATAGGCTCAGGCCCTTACAGGATGGTTGAGTGGAATAAAGATGCATCAATTAAACTGGAAGCGTTTTCCGACTATTTTGGAACGAAACCGTCAGCCGACGAGCTGATATGCAAGGTGATTCCGGAGGCGTCGGCCAGGATTGCAGCCCTGGAGGCAGGGGAGGTTGATTTAATCAGCGCCGTAACCACCAGCCAGATTTCGCGTCTGAACAGCCTTGGCAATATAGAGGTGGTGTCCAAACCGACTACCCGTACCGTCTATTATACAATGAACAGCTTCGGTGACAGTCCGGTGACGGATTTAAAAGTACGGCAGGCCATCAACATGGCGATAGATAAGGATACCCTGGTACAGGGCGTGCTGGACGGCTATGGACAGCCCTGTAATTCACTGGCGCTCCCGATGTTTGAGGGCTATGATGAGTCGGTCAGGGGATATGAATACGATCCGGAGGCAGCAAAAGCGCTCCTTGCTGAAGCAGGCTACCCGGACGGCTTCGAGGTGGAAATGGAGGGTTCTTTCTCAGGACTCAGCAATGCAGCCGATATCGCACAGGCTGTGGGAGCCCAGCTGGCAGAAGTGGAAATAAAGACCGTGATAGTGGAAAAGGACAGCAATACGATTAAGGATGAATATGAGGCAAAGACAACCTCGCCGCTGACGTTTTACAGTTTCGGAGGCCCTTACAATAACATAAATCTGATCATGAAATGTGTACTGGGAACAGGGGAAAGATATTCAGCCTGGAGCGATCCGGAATACGATAAACTTGTGCATGATATCGATACTGCCGTAGATCCGGCTGTCAGCCAGGAGGCTTATACCGCAATCCAGCAATACCTTGTGGATCACGCCCCGGTAGTTCCGCTGTATCAGACGCATGCGATTTATGCGTACAATAAATATAAAATCAGCCAATGGATTCCCAGGGCAGATGAGATGCTGATACTAAATAATGCAAAAATTGACAAATAAACAGGTGTGATAAATATCTGTGATAGATAAGCAAAAAATAAAATTTGGGAGGATTCTGCGAGATGAGAAACATTTTGCAGAATCCTTTTCAAAAATGAAAGGGCAAGGGGCATATGGCAAAATATCTGGGCAAGCGGCTTCTGCAGTCGCTGATTGCAATACTTGGTATCACGATAATTGTTTTTCTTGTATTAAATATCGCCGGCGATCCGGTGGCTCTTATGCTGCCGGAGACTGCATCCTTTGAGGAAATTGCAGCGATGCGGGAGAAGATGGGATACAATGATCCCATTTTTGTTCAATATTTCAGGTTCCTGGGAAATGCGTTACATGGAGATTTTGGGATGTCCTATAACTACGGTGTACCGGCTTTGCAGATAGTTCTGGAGAGGGTACCGGCCACCGTTACGCTGGCTTTGGCAGCCATGGGAATTTCTCTTTTGATTGGCATTCCCGCGGGAATTATCTCCGCTGTAAAAAGAAATACGGTTCTGGATACGGTGATCCGTTCCCTGGCTCTTCTGGGACAGTGTGTACCTGCATTCTGGCTGGGAATTATGATGATGCTCCTTTTTTCAGTCAAACTCAAACTGCTCCCGACATCCGGATTTGACTCCTGGAGCGCACTTTTTATGCCGGCGTTTACACTGGGAGTATTCACGGCTGCGACGATTACAAGAATGCTGCGTTCCAACATGATCGAGATTATGAGCAAGGAATACATAGACGTGGCAAAAGCAAAGGGACTGAAGAATTTTGCGGTGGTAATGAAGCACGCCTTTAAAAATGCTCTCAGTTCCGTCCTGACCGTAGTCGGCCTGCAGATTGCAGGATTATTGGGAGGCTCCGTGATAACGGAAACGGTATTTTCGTGGCCGGGGATTGGACGGCTTCTGGTACAGTCCATCAATAACAGTGATTTTATGGTGGTAGAGGTCATCGTCATCTTGATGGCAGTTACCTTTGTCGTCGTAAACTTTATTGTGGATGTCCTCTACTGCGTCATTAATCCGAGAATCCGTTTACAGTGAGGAGGAAACAGTTATGTGGAAAAGCTTAAAAGACAGCAAAACAGGGCTGATTGGCGTAATTATTGTTTTGGTCGTATTTATTACGGCGGTTACTGCCACTCTGATTGTGCCTTATGATCCTGCAAAACAGGATTTGGTTAATAAACTGATGAATCCTGTATTTGCAGGAGGTACAACAAAGCATCTTCTGGGTACGGATCAGCTGGGGCGCGATATCCTGTCCAGAATCATTTACGGCAGCAGGGTTACAATTCTGGTTGCATTCTCAGGAACCATCTGTGCAGGAATCCTTGGGATCACGCTGGGAGCTTTGGCCGGTTATTACGGGAAATGGGTGGACTCCGTGATTATGCGTATTGTGGATATCCAGCTTTCATTCCCATTCGTACTTTTGGCCCTGTTTGTTGCCGCCGTCCTGGGACGTAGTCTGAGGAATATTATTTTAATCGCAGCCATCAGCAACTGGGTACAGTATGCGAGGCTGATCAGGGGTGAGATTCTCTCAGTCCGTGAGATGGAATATATTGAGGCAATACGCTCCGTGGGAGGGAAGAACGGGCGTATTATCCTTTACCATATCATTCCCAATGTTATCAGTCCAGTGATAGTTCAGGCGACGCTGGGAATGGCCCGAATCATACTAATGGAGGCGTCCCTGAGCTATCTGGGACTTGGCGTTCCCCTCGAAATTCCGACATGGGGAAGAATGCTGTCGGACGGCCGCGACTATATGCTGACAAATCCCTGGCTTGCAATCCTTCCGGGAATTGCAATCACTGTGACAGTTCTCGGCGTCAATCTGATGGGCGACTGGCTGAGAGATTACCTGGATCCGAAGCTGAATGTGTAACCGTGAGAGGAGGAAACAAAGTGAGTGAACCGATTTTAAAAGTTGAACATTTAAACGTAGTGTTTCACACCAAATATGGAGAAGCCTCTGCGGTAAATGATGTGAGCTTTTCACTGAAGAAGGGGGAAAAACTGGGGCTTGTAGGAGAGTCCGGATCGGGTAAGAGCGTTACGTCCAAAAGCATTATCAGGCTCCTGTCTTTCCCGCCGGCCCAGATTTCCGGAAAAATCATGTTTGAGGGTATAAACCTGCTGGAACTGCCGGAAGGGAAGATGTCTTCATACCGGGGAAACCGTATATCGATGATCTTCCAGGAGCCGATGGTAAGTCTGAATCCCTTATATACCATAGAGAACCAGATGATGGAGATTCTGTCCCGGCATGAAAAAATCGGAAAAAAGGAGGCCCGGGAACGGGTGCTTCAGATGCTGAAGACGGTGGAGATCCCGTCCCCGGAGGCGAGGCTGAAGCAATATCCCTTTGAGATGTCAGGGGGAATGCGTCAAAGGATTATGATTGCAATGTCATTACTTTGCCATCCGCAAATCCTGATTGCGGATGAACCAACCACTGCGCTCGATGTAACGATTCAGGCCCAGATTCTGGACTTGCTGAATCATCTGAACCAGACCTTTGGGACATCAATTATCATGATTACTCATGATTTGGGTGTGATTGCAGAGATGGCCGACAATGTGGCGGTCATGTACGCGGGCAGCATTGTCGAGAAGGCTCCGGTCAAAGAGCTTTTTGAATCACCGAAACATCCTTACACGGAGGGGCTTTTGGGCTCTATTCCAACCATGGAAGACAGCGGAAAACCGTTGGAAACAATTGAAGGAAATGTGCCCAGCATTTATGCTCTCCCCGAAGGCTGCGCGTTCAGGAACCGCTGCAGGTATGCCCGTCCGTGCTGTGGGAAAAAGAAACCAGAGGAAATAACTCTGGGTAACAGAACCGTAGCCTGTCTGAAGTATACAAATGAATGGGGGTGAGTTGCAGATGAAGACGGATAACGATATTTTAATGGAAGTAAGAAATTTAAGGAAGTGGTTCCCGGTCTCCGGCGGACTGGGGAAAGAGAAAAAGTACGTCAAGGCCGTGGACGACGTTAATCTCATCATAAAGAAAGGGGAAACACTGGGGATCGTGGGCGAGTCGGGATGCGGTAAATCCACCTTTGCCAGATTGATACTGAGGCTGATTGAAGCTACGGAGGGGCAGGTGATTTTTAAAGGCAGGGATCTGATGAAGCTGTCGGAGGAAGAGATGAGAAGAACCAGACTGCATATGCAGATGGTGTTTCAGGATCCCTATGCCTCGCTGAATCCCAGAATGAGGGTCGGAAGTATTTTAAGCGAGCCGTTTGTTATCCATAGGCTGTGTTCGGAAAAAGAAGCAAAGAAGAAGGCGGCTGAGCTTTTGGAACTGGTTGGTCTTGGCAGTGACAGCCTTAAAAAATATCCTCATGAGTTTTCCGGAGGACAGCGGCAGCGCATCTGTATCGCCAGGGCCCTGGCGGTGAGCCCTGATATGCTGGTCTGCGATGAATGCGTCTCCGCGCTTGACGTATCAATTCAGGCACAAATTATCAATCTGCTGGTGAAGCTGCAGAATGAACTGGGAATCGCCCTTGTGTTCATATCGCACGATCTGAGAATCGTACAGCATATATCGACCCAGGTGGCGGTTATGTATCTGGGCGAGGTGGTTGAGACGGCCCCGAAGGAAGAGCTGTTTAAAAGGCCCACGCATCCATATACAAAGGCGTTATTATCGGCTGTGCCGGTACCAAGACCGGGGGTTGAAAAGAACCGGATTGTCCTGCACGGGGAGCTTCCAAGCCCCATTAACCGTCCAAAGGGATGCAGCTTCTGTACGAGATGCTCTATGGCGGATGAGAGCTGCCGGCTGGCTCCTCCTCCCCGTATGCTGGTGGGGGATGGACATTACTGCCGATGTACAAAGGTCGGAGGAACTGTAAATCAAATAGTTTAAATAGAGGAAGGGGAAATTAAATGAAAACAGTGATTAGTGTATCCGGTACGCCATATGAGCAGGGCGTCCAGGAAGGAAAAAAATTAAGAGAGATCATCGAAAAAAACGTGGCTCTCGTCAGAGAGCGGATGGAGAGGGATTCTCTGAATAATGACCGGTACCGGAAATTTGTGGAGCGCAACCTTGGTTTTATGGAACGCTGTCATCAGGATCTCTATCAGGAGATGAAGGGTATCTCGGATGGTTCCGGAATTTCCTTTGAGGATATTATTTATCTTAATATTCCGGCGTATTTTATGAGCGAATACTTTAATCAGGAGTGCAGCATGCTGATGGTCCGCGGCAAGGCCACTGTGGACGGCAACACTTATGTAATCAAAAACAGGGATATGAGCATGTATATTGAACAGGCGGTGATCAAAAGGGAGTATCCGAACGGCCTTAAGATGGTGGAAATTAATGGGGCCGGAACCGTGACTTATCCGGCATGCGGGATGAACAGCTACGGCCTTGGCGTTACAAATACAGGTTTCTGGTCGGTAAAAGCGCCATCGGATGTGGAGCGTGTCGATGCGGCCCATATATTTTTGAATGCCCATCTTCTACTTTCGGAATGTAAGACGGCAAAGGAAGCTTTAGAGTATGTCAAAAAATCTCCCAGGCTGAACGGGCTGAATGTGATAATCGTAGATACGAAGGATGCTTATTGTGTCGAGATGACCAAAGACGATGTGGCCGTACAGGAGGATGACGGCAGCGGTGTGCTGTACCGTGCGAACCATTATGTTTCGGATAAGCTGAAACACTTAAATCCGGACATCACCCAGTATACATCCACCTATAAAAGATATGAGAGAATCGGAGAACTGGTCGGGGAGCGTTATGGAAAGCTGCGGTTCCAGGATTTATTCCGTATCATGTCGGACCATGAGAACGGACAAAACTGTATTTGCCGCCATCCGCACGACGGCGTACCGGCGAAGACGGTTTCCACCAGCATGTTTGTATTGGAGGACAGTGAGGCATGGGCGACCATCGGGAATCCCTGCGAGAATTTGAGATTCGTCTCGCTCGGCTGACGGCTCTAAAGTAAACGGAAGAGACGGTGAAAAAGAGAGAAAGAACGGGGCAGAATGCCCGGTGCCTTCTCTCTTTTTACTGAATTGGAAATTCTCATTGATACTGAACTGCATAAGCCGGAAGAGATATGGATAAGACTTAGATCCATCCACCGTCCAGCCCAATAATCTGTCCGGTCAGATAAGATTCCTTATATCCCAGATGGTAAGCCAGATCAGCTACTTCCTCCGCCTTACCCAGTCGTCCCGCCGGAATGTCTTCCATCAGTCCGATTAAGTCTTCCCTGTGCAGGAAGTGGTTCATCTCCGTGTCGATGGCGCCGCAGGCAATGGCATTGACCTGGATATTGCTGGGAGCCAGTTCCTTGGCGAGCGCCTTGGTAAAGGCATTGACTCCTCCCTTGGTGGCGGAATAAGCCACTTCGCAGGATGCGCCGCTTATTCCCCATACGGAGGAGATATTGACTATCTTTCCCTGCTGTTTCTGGAGCATCATTGGAACAGCCAGACGGCAGCAGTTAAATACCGAAGTGAGATTCGTCCGGATCATGAGTTCCCAGTCCTCCGGCTTCATATCCTGGAGCAGTCCGATGTAGGAAATCCCTGCGTTGTTTACGAGGACATCCAGGCCGCCGAACTGTTTTTTAATCTGTTTGAACAGTTCCTCACAGGAATTGTAATCGCCGGCATCCCCGACCCATGTCATACATTCTACATTATAGTTTTCAATTTCCACCTCAGTCAGCAGAAGCTGGTCGCGCCGGTGGACACAGGTGATAATTACGTTGTAGCCCTTTTTGGCATATTTTATCGCAATGGCCTTACCGATTCCCCGGGAAGCGCCTGTGACAAGTACTGTTTTTCTTGGCATAAAATCAACTCCTTTGAAAGTCAGTTTACTTTATATCCTGAACCGCGGGAGCTTCCCGCACGTCGCCGTAATCCATTTTTACCGGGACAGGCAGATTATCAGGATATTTATATTTTATCACGGATTGGAGAAAATGTCATGGAAAACGAATTTTTCAGCAGGACAGGAAACATTTGAAAAAATATAGTTACTTTTTACACGGTAATGTCCCGCTTGTTATTTTTTACAGCATTGCCGCTTTTTAACAAGGGTGTGAAAAGTAACAAAATATAAAAATGTAAGAAGTTTCCATCTAAAATATCTGTTCCATGCTGGAAAGATGTGGTATACTTAAAAGTAAGCTCAAAAGCCATGGATCCGTATGGCGATGACAAATGATAATACAGCAGTATACGTGATGATAAATTTAGGACAAGAACAGATTAGAATGATTGGAGGACAGCCAGATGGACAAGATACATGATCTGATCATTATCGGTTCCGGCCCGGCCGGCTTAAGCGCGGCCGTTTACGCGCAGCGGGCGGAGCTTGATACGGTGGTGATCGAGAGAAACATGATGAGCGGGGGACAAATTCTCAACACGTATGAAGTGGATAACTATCCCGGACTTCCGGGAATCTCGGGTTTTGATCTTGGAATGAAGCTGAGGGAGCATGCAGACAAGCTGGGAGCTGAATTTGAGGAAGACACTGTTACGGCCGCAGAACTGGGCGGCGAGGTTAAGAAGATAGTTTGTGAGAACGACACTTATCTGGCCAGGGCGGTAATCATAGCGACGGGAGCCCACCACAGAAAGCTCGGAGCCAAAGGCGAGGAGATTCTGACCGGGGCCGGGGTTTCCTACTGTGCAACGTGTGACGGAGCATTTTTCAAGGGGAAAACAACCGCGGTAATCGGCGGAGGCGATGTGGCAATAGAGGATGCCATATTTTTGGCCAGAATGTGCAGCAAGGTTTACCTGATCCACAGGAGGGATGAACTGAGAGGCGCGAAGAGCCTGCAGAACCGCCTGATGTCCCTCGATAATGTAGAAGTTATCTGGGATACTGTGGTTGAAGAAATTGTAGGTTCGGATAAAGTAGAGGCATTAAAGCTGAATAATAAAAAGACCGGTGAAAAGAGTGAACTGAAGGTGGACGGCGTATTCGTTGCCGTAGGAATCGAACCGGACAGCGGACAGTATGCCGGACAGGTTGAGACAGATAACCAGGGATATATTATAGCCGGCGAGGACGGACGGACTTCGGTAGACGGAGTGTTTGCAGCCGGGGACGTCAGAACGAAGGCGCTGAGGCAGATTATTACAGCGGCTGCCGACGGAGCAAACTGCATTACAAGCGCACAGAGTTATCTCACCAGGATTTAGGGGGAAGTTTCACATGAGAAAGGGTTTGAAGATACTGATGATGTCGTCTGCCTTCCTGTTGATTGCAGGAGGCGGTCCGTTTTCATCGGAAGCCGCAATGAATCTGGAGACAGATTCACCGGTGGCAGGTGCGTCGGTGGCTATCAATAATTATTATGCAGGCAGCCTGAACCCGGAGGAGGAGCTGGCTCAGGCATTTTCTTCCGAGGAGATGCTGGCCCGCGCCGCCACATCGGAACGGGCCGGGGAGGTGCCGGTCGTTAAAGCCGCAGGAAAATCGGCATATGATAATGTGGCCATTTCCCGTGTAAGCAATTATGTCAATGTAAGGTCGGAGGCCAATACCACAAGCGCCGTTGTGGGAAAGATTTACAACAACTGTGCCGCCACGATCCTTTCCACCGTGGACGGGGAGGGCGGAAAGTGGTACCAGATTCAGTCGGGAAATGTAAAGGGCTATATAAAAGCTCAGTATTTTATAACAGGAGCGGAAGCCGAGTCGATTGCAAGACAGGTGGGCACACCGATGGCCCGCGTCGCCAGCACGTCAACTCTGAGGCTGCGCGAGAAGCCCAGTCTGGACAGCCGTACACTGGACCTGCTTTCGCCTGATGCCGAGTACGTGGTAATCGGAGAAGAGGGAGATTTTGCGAAAATATCCGTGGACAACGATCTGGTCGGTTATGTATTCAAGGATTACATCGATGTCAGGGTTGAATTCAATAAGGCCGTTTCAACACAGGAAGAGCAGCAGAAGGCAGCGGAAGCGGCAAAACTGAAAAAAGAAGCGGAAGACGCGATAAAGAAGATGGAAGAGGCCAAAAAGGAAGCTGCAAAGCAGACGGCCGAGGCCCCCAAACAGACGACCAAGGCTCCGGCCGCCACGAAAGCTCCGGAGACAGCTTATACTGGTACGATAGAGGCCAACCCGAACAGTACGACGAAGGCTCCTGAACCGACAAAGGCTCCTGAAACCACAAAAGCGCCCGAGACCACGAAGGCGGCGTCGGGCAATAAAGGGCCGGGAGGCGGAAGCCCAGGTTCAAACGGACCGGGAGGCGGTTCCAGCGAAGTGGTTTCGGCCACACGCTCAGCCGTAGTGGCTTATGCCAAACAGTTCCTGGGAAATCCGTATGTATATGGAGGAACCAGCCTGACAAACGGTGCGGACTGCTCCGGATTTACACAGGGCGTTTATGCCCATTTCGGCATTACAACGGGGCGCAGTTCCAGGGATCAGGCGGCAAAGGGACGCGAGATATCGGTCAGCAGCGCACAGCCAGGAGATCTGCTGTTCTATGCCAGCGGCAACTATATCAATCACGTTGCCATGTACATAGGCGGAGGACAGGTGATCCATTCCAGTACTCCTGCTACGGGTATAACAATTTCACCGTCCAACTACCGGACTCCGTGTAAAGCGGTGACGTTCCTGGATTAATGATGGGAGCAGGGGATTATTGAAAAGAGATTAATATAAAATGATTTTACAGGCAGAAGGCTCTTAGGGTTTTCTGCCTGCTTGAGTTTACCACAAAACAGGAATAAAATGGACTGTCTGCACGGGATGTGATTCGTGAGCAGTCTATTTTTTATGCCAGAAAATAAGTTATAAAATATTACGTATCTGATGATTTTTACTTAACAAAATGTAAATAAAAGACAAATCGGAAAAATAGTTTTATGTTCAAAAAAAATAGTTTGACAAGGAAGGCGTATTATTGTAATATATAGTTAAATCGTTAATGTGATGAAGCATAAGTAAAAATCGGTAGTGTCAACTAATCTATGAAAAACAGAGTCGAAAAAAATAGGCTCAAAAGAACCTTGAAAATTGCAGATATTTATTCCGATAAGCTCTCCGAGGGCTTAGGGCGTTGCCCTAAGAACCTACAAGGGACTTGTCCCTTGAACCGTTTACGGGCTCTGCCCGAACCCGTCCTCGCCGGAAGGCAGGAAAAGGGCGCAGTTGCCCCTTTTGTGCTGGACAGGATAATCCGTGAGCCTTATGTCATAGACTTTCGCGGCATATCCTCACAGCCGGTTGCGCCGTCTGTTCCGGTATTCCACGGTTCTATTGACAACAGCTCCGCTCCGGTGCTGCAGTACCATTTTTCTGCATATTCAGGATGGTTTGTTGGCCAAGGAAGATAAGAAGCTGCCACTTGCCTGGCATGTTGTTGGCACCAGTCAGCAGCTCCACTTCGTTGAGGACTTTGTATCTATTGTGTTTGTGGGGGCGAAGGAAGTTGTAGTAAGCAACCCAGAGGGCCAGGTCATAGTTGGCGCCGTCGA
>NZ_KE992791.1 GCF_000466485.1 [Clostridium] symbiosum ATCC 14940
TAAAAAAGAATCGGAGGAGGAAGGTAAGGGGGATAGTGACTCTAAACTACCTAATCAAGGGACTGTAAAAGGTGATGTAGAGAAAGCACCATCAGTTGACGCTGGTAAACAAGGAAAACATGTACAAGGCCATCCAAATTATAAAGAAGGAAATTCAACGTGGCAACCGGGAAATAATGGTGTTCATGACACACAGGAAGCTTGGATAAATGGTACAGAATTACCTGATGGGACAAGAGTGTGGGATACAGGAAATACGGTTGGCACAAATGGAGAAACAGGAGTACGTGTACATATTGATGGGAAAGGCAATATACATGGTTATCCAGTAGATACGGGACGCTATTTGCCAAATCAATAATTGGAGGAATGCGATGTATACAGAATTAGGAGAAATTAAGATATTAGTAAACGGAAAAGAGGTGCCATATAAAAGTGTAGAACTTATTAATCACAGTCGATATTTCTCTGTGGAAAAGCGATTTAAACTTATTTGTGATGTTCCTAAACAGACACGAGGAAATATTAGTATTAAATGTATGATAGACATAAAAAAGAATATAAAAGCAACATCGTGTTCTGAGACAGGAGAAAATTTAGCATTAATAAGTTTCTATTGGGGAAAAAACAAACTGAGTATTGGAACTAAAGGAGATATTGAAGGAGTAAAATATAGTTATTTAGATGATGCAATCAGTTTAGAAATGCAAGAAAACCCTAGACAGATGATCTTTTATGTGGCATGGCTAGAAATGATAGATCTAGAAAAAGAAGATATTTACACATGGTTTGCTGCAGACCCAGCGTATGAGGATTAATGAGATTCGCCCGACTTTGTCGGGCGATGTCCCCAGAGGTTATGCGTTTTCCAG
>NZ_KE992792.1 GCF_000466485.1 [Clostridium] symbiosum ATCC 14940
CCCCAGCCGGTAGCCCCAGCAAAAAAGGCTGACTGGGTGCATGCTCATTGCGCGAGGTTTCGGTCACCGTATGCAGCACAGGATAAACCTTTTGCTTCAGGCTTCACAAATCCACATCGGAATGGAGGTGATATCATGTTAAAGATCAACTATATGTCCACCTTGTTTGTAGGTATTGATGTAAGCTCAAAGACCAATGCTGTCTATGCTATGGACTTCGAGGAAAACAAATACATCTCATCATCGTTTGGCAACAATCAGCCGGGGGCCGATCAGCTTGTAACTATGATTGCCGAGTGTATGCACAAGCATAAAAACCTGGATACGGTTCTTATCGTGCTGGAATCTACTTCTGTATACAGCGTACATATTTCAAGCTTCCTATCGACCAGCGAGGTCCTCATGCCCTACAAGCCTTACGTCTTCTGTGTAAACCCAAAGGCCACTTCCAATTACCGTAAGTCCTATATCGGAATGGAAAAGACCGATCCCACAGATGCATATCTCATCGCAGACTTTGGCAGGGTAGGCCGAACGAAAAAACTGGAGCCATGGCGCGGCGGGCAGTTCATAGCCCTTAAACGCCTTACAAGGCACCGTATGCACCTTTCTGAGTGCATCACCAGGGAGAAAACTTATATGGTCTCTAATCTTTATCTGAAGTTCAGTGAGCTTCAGCTCCTTGAAGGTGATGACAAGCCCTTTGGCAGTCTCTATGGTGCCGCGTCCTCCGCTGTCCTGACGGAATTTTTGTCTCCACAGGAGATTATCGATATGCCGGAAGAGGATCTGCTTACCTTCCTTGCACAGAAGAGCAGGAACCGCATCTCTGACCTGTCAAAAACTTCGGAACTTCTGCGCAAGGCAGCCAGGGATTCCTACCGGTTAGGCAAGTGCATGTACGAACCACTGAACATATCACTGGCAAGCTCGTTTAACTGCATCCATGCCTATCAGAAAGAAATCAAGCTGATAGAACAGGCGATTGAGAAATGCATCAACGGAATGAACCCTAACGCCCTGATCATCCTTCAATCCATACCTGGAATCGGTCCGGTATGGGCATCTGGGATCCTATCAGAAATAGGCGATATCACAGCGTT
>NZ_KE992793.1:0-12254 GCF_000466485.1 [Clostridium] symbiosum ATCC 14940
GTACATCTGACGGAAAGCAATTTTCAAACACGCTCAAGAGCGAAAGCTGACTGGCGGCAGTCCGGTCCGGTGCCATGGAGGCGGTTTATAAACGGCAGCTCAGACGCCGGGGAGAGGATGGATGGTATAAAATGAAAAAAAATAGAATTATATCCGGAGTCATACTGTTTATTTCCGCAGCAGCCATTCTTCTGTACGGAACCGGTCCGGTAATCGGCCTGGTGAAGAAACTCGGCTATTTGGGTGAGGACGGAAAAATACTGATGCGCCTTGAAGATGAGAATATCAGCGCCTCCGTACAGAAGAGTTTTACCGTGCCTCTGGGCGGAGAAGGAATGATACTGGTAGAATATATCAGAAAAAGAGGCACAGCCGATATAAGCATTACAAAGAATGGCCAGGAGGTCGCAGGTATGGGCATCGAACGTCCGGAACATATGGACGGCGCAAGCAAAACCGGGGCGGAGCCGGGGAAACGGGGAGAGTTAAAGACCGTATTAGGAAGCGGTATTTATACAATCAGGGTAGAGGCCGGAGAGTACGGCGGAGTGATTGCGTGCAGTCTTCTGCGGAAGGAACAATCCGATATGCCGTGAAACAAAATTCCGGTTATATCTTTACACCGAGTAATAATGCAATATCAAGTGCCTGTGAGGCGTCGATTTTAAGCCCGCGCAGTTCGCTGAAGGATTCTGAGACAGTGATGCCTTCAATGAGACAGCCGGACAAATCGACGCCTTTTAATGATGTATGGAAAAATTCGGCCCGGGTGAGGTCCACCTGGTCAAATTTCAGCTTTTTGAACTTGCTGTCCGATAAGTAGGCCATACAGAGCTTTGCCTGGACTATGGAAGAATCTTTCCATAATGTATTTGAAAAATTTCCATAGCAATAGGTGCCTTTTTCCAGGACAGAGGCGATAAAGGTACTCTGGCTGAAATCACAGCCATCCCCCTTGCAGCCGTTCATACTGCAATTTTTATAATAGCAGCCGCTGAACCGGCTGTTGGAAAAATCGCAGTTTGTAAAGCTCGTATCGAAAAAAGAGCTGCCGCTGAAGTCGCAGCCTGCGAAGCGGCAGGATGTAAAAGAGGTTCTCTGGAAATCTGTTTTAAATGTCCCGGCGGCAAGCTCCTCACCTGCGTAGGCTGCGGCGCAGATGATATCATCCTCCGCAGAGGCGGTAATCAAATCTTGTTCTAACATAAATGAATACTCCATATCAGGCATTGTGTTCCGAGTGAATTTGCAGGCTTTTATGTCTGCGTTATTTAGAGAATAATTTTAAATGTTTGGGTGTCGGGTGTCAAGACGTTATTAGTGATATGATTGCAGAATCTGTTGCCATTTACAGCTGATATGAGTCTTTCGCCCCGGCGAAAACCTTCCGGGAGAAGGAGATACTGTCGATTTCATTCACTCCGGCACCGCCCTGCGAAAACAAAAACCGCAGTATCTCCTTCTCCATCCAGCAATGCCACTTCCCCGGGACGAAAGACTCATAATCCTATCCCACCACCCCGTCCGCCGGCCGTCCCGGCAGCGTCCTCACCTGCTTAAATCTTCTTTGCATGTCCGAAAACAGCCGGTATTTGACGGATTGTATGATATAATGACTGAAAAAGCAGACATTTTATCTACACATCAATGGATTTTGCGTTCACTGCAGAAAGAAAGGACAAGTTATGACGGATCGGGACAGGGGATTGTATGCGGCATTTAAAGCAAAGGATGCGAGATTTGACGGCCGTTTCTTTGTAGGTATTAAATCCACGGGAATTTATTGCCGTCCGGTGTGCAGGGCCAGGCAGCCAAAGGCGGAGAACTGTACTTTTTTTACCACGGCAGCCGAAGCAGAGCAGGCCGGATACCGCCCCTGCCTGCTCTGCAGGCCGGAGCTTGCGCCTGGTATATCAATAACGGACGCGGCGGCCACACTTGCCCGGAGGGCGGCAAGGATGATAGAAGAAAACTGCGGCACCGGCCAGAGTCTGGAGGAAATAGCCCAATCCCTGGGATGTACCAGCCGCCATCTGCGCCGCGTCTTTATGGAGGAATTTCATGTACCGCCTGTCCGGTATCTTCAGACATGCCGGCTGCTTCTGGCAAAAAGCATGCTGACCGATACAATGCTTCCGGTGATTGATGTGGCAATGGCGGCAGGGTTCGGCAGTCTCCGCAGGTTCAACGACGCATTTAAACAGCAATATCACCTTTCCCCCACAGCTCTGAAAAAGAGGATTCCGGGGGAACAAAAGCCGGACGGCGGCATCACAGTCTGCCTGGGATACCGGCCGCCGTACCGATGGGAGGAAATTCTGCGGTTTCTCGCCGCCCGGGCTATCCCGGGTGTGGAATTAGTAAAAGAACAGACATACTGGCGGACCGTACGCTTGGTCACAGCAAAAGGAGAATCGGTCTGCGGCTGGATAAAAGTAGCAGACATTCCGTCAAAAAACGCTTTAAGTATCACAATCAGTGACACACTGCCCGGCGTGCTGCCGCAGGTTCTGGCAAAAGTACGGCAGATGTTTGATTTGTACTGTGATCCGGAAGTCATATATCAGGCGCTCTCCACGATGAATGATATTCGTCCGGGACTTTGTGTGTGCGGTACACGTCTGCCGGGCTGCTTCGATCCGTTTGAAATGGCGGTGCGGGCCGCCCTGGGTCAGCAGATTACCGTGAAGGGGGCAGGCACATTGGCTGGAAGGCTCACAAAAGCATATGGTATCCCGATAAAGACAGGAATACCTGGTTTAACGCACCTCTTTCCCGGCCCTGAAACTTTTTCTGCCCTGAGAGGCCCGGCCGAAAGCAGCCTGGGGCCGTTAGGCATCACCGTCCGGCGTTCCCGGACAATTCTTGAACTGGCCCGGGCAGTCAGCCGTAAAGAAATTCATTTCGGCCTTTGTGCCGCCCCTGAGGAGGAGATGAAAAAGCTGATGACAATTCCGGGAATCGGAAATTGGACGGCGCAGTACATTGCGATGCGGACCATGCAGTGGACGGATGCATTTCTTGAGACGGACACCGGCATAAAGAAAGCCCTTGGAGGCCGTACGTCAAAAGAAATGTATAAAATGGCAGAGGCATGGAGGCCATGGCGCAGCTATGCCACAATCAGTCTTTGGAATTCATTATAAAAGGAGGATTATCTGATGTATTATGAAACAACGTGCCGTTTTCCCGTGGGTACAATCACACTTGCTTCCGATGGTACGGCCCTTGCAGGGCTTTGGCTGGAAAACCAAAAGTATTTTGGCGGTACCCTTAATGGGGAAATGGCACAGAAAGATGACTTACCCATATTCGAAAAGACCGTGAACTGGCTGGAACGCTATTTTTCGGGAAAGAATCCGGCAATCGGAGAGCTACCCCTGGCTCCCGCCGGCAAACCGTTCCGTCAGGAGGTCTGGAGGCTTCTCTGCGATATTCCTTATGGAGAGACAACCACCTACGGAGAGATTGCCCAAAAAATGGCGGTCAAACTTAACAAGCCCGGAATGTCCGCGCAGGCGGTGGGCGGAGCGGTCGGACATAACCCGATTTCAATTATTATTCCCTGCCACCGGGTAGTGGGCTCCAACGGCAGCCTGACGGGTTATGCGGGCGGAATTGACAAAAAGATGTGGCTGCTGAGGCATGAAGGGGTGAATATGGAGAAACTGACCGTGCCGGTCAAAGGAACCGCTCTTTAACCGGTCCGTGAAATAAACGCCTCGCATCATACTGCATGTGAATAATAACGTAATAATTCTTAAGTTGTAATCATAACTGCAATGAATTATATTGAAATTGCAGTAATACATGAGGCAGTAGATCGATACTGTTCGCAGAAACGCGCTTTTCAGCGTGGCCGTGAACAGTAACAAGAGATAAGAGGTGGAGAAACGGATATGAAAAGAAAATTGACAATATTAAGTCTGGCAGTCCTGCTCGGGCTGATGTCCGGCTGTGCGAAAAAAGCTGAAATCGGAGCAGGAGCGCAGGACGGTAGCAGTGCGGCTGCAAAGAACAGCAGCGAAGGACTGATAAAAATTGATGACGGAAGCGGGAATACCGGAGATGACGGCACGCAGCAGGAGACAACAGGAAAGCAGATTGAAGATCAGACATTTGATGTAACGCTGGACGGCTGGGGGGAAGTGACCTTTGCCGCATTTTTGCCAAAAGAGAATGAGGCGGGTGACGGTGATGTGTACTTTAAACTGCTAAAGGACGGGAAGGTGCTCTTTGACTTACCGGGAATGACGGAGGATAACCGCCGTCCATCTCTGAAGTTCGTCAAAGTCGCAGCCGTTTCATTTAAGGATTATAATGGCGACGGAAAAAAGGATATCATCATCATTAATGAGTATTCCCGGCAAGGCAGCACGGAGCCAGGCTATAATGAAGTGCGGCTTTATACACAGGCCGGAGGAAAGAAAGAATTTTCTTTAGAGCAGGGGTCATTGACGGAATTTCTGCAGAAGAATCATTACAACGGCAGCATTAATCTGGTTATGGAGGGGATTGCCAGGTATAAATCTGAGAATATGGAGTCCGGCATACAGAGGAATAATATAGAAAAACAGATAGAACTTCTGGTTGACAGCGTGAAACTGTGGGCAGGGACAATGAACAGCGAAGGCATTGATTATTTTTTCACGGTGACGGATATGGACCGCAACGGAAGGCTGGAGCTAATCGTATCCAGCTGCCAGGGGACCGGCCTTTACACATACAGTGATTATTTTGAGGTGAATGATACGTTTGACGGCCTCACGGCAGTGGAAGGAAACAGGATGGAAGGGCATTCCGAGGCTGATATTATTGTGGATTCAGTACCTGTATATTACGATGCTCAGAATAAAGTATACTATTATATTTATGATGATATTATCAGGAACGGCAAAGAGTATTATGAAAATAAGAGAGCCGTATCGCTTGAAAACGGGAAAATAGTTCAAAATGATCTGGCATATAAGACAACTGTTTTTGAAAATGAGAAACAGATGACCGACTGTACGGACAGAGAGGGAAAGAATATCACTGCAGACCAGTATGACGGCATAGCCGATACGGTATATGGCAGCCTTGAAAAACAGAAAGCGGTTTTTTCATGGAACAGGGCTGAGAGCATGGGAGAACTGCAGCAGATGGGAAAAGAGAAACTCTGTGGTATGCTTCTGGATTCCTACAGTAAATTTTCGGGAGAGCAGTAAACGGACGGCAATCTGCATGAAAAATGCGCAGATGCGGTTTCGGGAAAGAATCCCGCTCCCAGGGCGCCGTTTCCGGCGGCTCTGGGGGCAGAATTTTGGATGAAGGCAATTAAATAAATTAAGAAACGTTTTCTGTGCGGCTATTCAATCAGAGAGTCAATTTGTTCCCAAATCTCATTTATCTCCTTCAGGGAGGCCAGCCGCGCTTTTTTTGCGTCCAGGACTTCATTTAATGTTCCAATGGCGCTGTCAAATTCCTTGGCCTTTACCTGGGCTTTAGCTTCTGCTTTCAGAGGTTTTACGGCAGTCGCTTTCATTTCTTTCCGGATTTCCACAATTGACTTATGCAGTTCTTTGGCTTTTTTCCAATTTTCCTTTTCAACGCTGAGGGTTTGGCCGTTTTTCTTTGCGAGGCGGATAGATTTGTACTTTGCCGAAACAATCTTATTTTCCTCAGTTAGAGGCTTAATCTCCCCATCTAATTCTTTGATTTCACTCCGGACGGCAGCAGAAGCCTCCTTGTATTCAGCCCTTGTTTCTGCGGCAAATGCGGGAAATGACATGCAGCAGGTAAGCGCCGCTGCCGTACATAACACTTTCAGATATTTCTTCATGACATACAATCCTTTCTATAACAACGGGTGCTGTTTAATTGTTACATCGAAAGTATAGCATCTTCCACAGGGTGGTTTACAGGCTGTTTATGTGGCAAATATGTGGCTGCCGTTTACGATATTGTAATATAATGTTATGATTACCGTAACTGCAGAAGCACATAAAAAAACAGAACAGGCGGTGATGTATTATGGCAAAACTCATTTATGTTGCGGATGATGAAAAGAATATCCGTTCATTGATGAAAACATTTCTGGAGAGTGAAGGTTATGAAGTTGAGGTTTTTTCGGATGGATACAGTGTCAGGAAGGCGGCAGAGCAGCGTATGCCGGATCTCATTATTTTAGATGTGATGATGCCGGGGGAGGACGGGTTCAGTGTGTGCGCCGGTATCCGGAAAAACAGCATTGTCCCGATTATTATCGTATCCGCCAAGGACAGTCCTCTGGACAAGGTAGCCGGGCTTACTCTGGGAAGCGACGACTATATCACAAAGCCTTTTCTTCCTCTGGAGCTGACAGCCAGGGTTAAGGCTCTGTTCCGCAGGGCGGAGCTTTCTTCCGGTGATAACAGGGAACAGGGCGAAATGGCTTATCAATGCGGGAATATGACGCTGAAGCTTCCGGAGAGAATGGTTTACGTGGAAAAAGAACCAATCTCCGTCACGCCGACGGAATTCGATTTCCTGCTCTACCTTTTCAAACGGAAAGGCGCGGCCGTATCCAAAAAAGAACTTTTGGAACAAGTATGGGAATATCAGGCCATACAGGGGGACGTCAGAGTGTCGGACGACTTGGTGAAACGCCTTCGTAAAAAGCTGAGATTACAGAATGCAACGGCGGTGATTGAGACGGTATGGGGATATGGTTACCGTCTGTCGGAGAGCCGGGATAGGAGGAACCTATGACACACCGGATTCACATACGGATTTTTCTTCCGGTTCTTCTCTTGATTATTATGCTGCCGCTGGCCGCCTGGTTTATATTTTTCATCACATCAGACTGGTATGTACGGCATACGGCTCATAAAAATGTAACTGAGTTAATGAAAGAAATAGAAAATGAGGATGCAAAGTTCTATGATGCATTTTTATCGTCCCAGGAAGGAACAAAGCAGGAGAAAAAAGAGGCATCGAAGGAATTGCTGAACCGGGTAAAAGGTGTGGTGAAGGCCGGGCATCTGGAAGCGGGGCTGATAGTTCTTAATTCGAAAATGAAACAGGTCTATCCAGCTACCGGACAGGAGGGAGACACCAGCCGCGTCCTGCGGGACAGCTTCCGTGAAATGCTGGAGGCCGGTATGCTCCAGAGCGGAAATCCGGCTGAACTGGAGATAGGAAATGAAAGATATGCGGCTGAACTGTTAGAGATGGAATCGGAAGCAAATATCAAGGCTAAATATTTCATCGGATATGCCCAGATCCCCAACACGGCGCTTTTGCTGACCTATACAGGAAACCTGATAGCAATAATCGCGGCCGTGGGTCTTCTTCTGGCCGGGATAGTCGTATGGGCGGTGGCGGGCAGCATAGCAAAACCTCTGGAAGCCCTATGCAGGCAGACGCAGCGGATTGGCGATGGGACGTATCAGGTGATTCGTGAGCAGTATTCCGTGACGGAAGTGGAAAATCTGAAGGAAGCATTTAACCGGATGGCGGAGAAGTTAAAAGATGCGGAGGAACAGAACCACCGGTTTTTCCAGAATGTTTCCCATGATCTTAGGACCCCCCTCGTATCAATTGCCGGTTACGCCCAGGGGATTCAGTGCGGTGTGATGAAAGAACCGGAAAAAGCGGCGGAGATTATTCTCTCGGAAAGCCTGAGAATGACAAATCTGGTCGAGAGCATACTGACAATTTCAAAGATGGATAACAGTGAACTAAAGTTAAACAGAATAAATATAGACATGGAAGAATTCCTGGCGGAACAGACGGAGATCCTCAGGGGACTTGCAGACGGAAAAATGCTGGTTATGATGGAGGGGGATGGAGGTATCACTGTAGAAGCGGTTCCGGATTTGCTGATTCGCATATTCCAGAATGTTGTCTCAAACTGCCTGAGGTACGCAGAAAGCCGGGTGGAAATACGCCTTTCCCTGGAAGAACAGCAGGCGGTAATCCGGGTCGAAGATGACGGCCCAGGTATTTCTGAGGAAGAATTTCCTCATATTTCCGAACGGTTCTATCAAGGAAAAAACGGCCATTTTGGGATTGGTCTTTCCGTGGTCTGGTCGGGAATGGAGTATATGGGAGGTTCGGTCGGCGTTGCCAATAAGACCGCGCCGGAACATGGAGTGGTTTACAGTTTGTATCTTCCGGCAGGATAAGTCAGACAGAGGGCCTCGATCTTTAATCTAAAATATTGTTAATTTATTATCAAAAAGTCATTGACAATTATTTAACGAATGCGGTATACTATAGCCATAGGAAAAATTTACAATTACAGGAGGAAAACTGAAATGGCGAAAAGGAAAGAAGCAGCAGTACCCGCAATCGTAGACAGCGTGGAAGCGCTGGAAGCAAAAATGCAGGCTATGCGTGAAGCGCAGAGAAAGTTTGCAGCCTTCACACAGGAGCAGGTAGACAAGATTTTTTACGAGGCGGCTATGGCGGCTAACAAACAGCGTATCCCCCTTGCAAAAATGGCGGTAGAGGAAACACGCAGAGGTATTGTGGAGGATAAGATCATCAAGAATCATTACGCGGCAGAGTATATCTATAATGCATATAAGAGTACAAAGACCTGCGGTGTGATTGATGAAGATCCTGCCTACGGTATCAAAAAGATTGCCGAACCAATCGGATTGGTGGCAGCCGTTATTCCGACGACAAACCCAACCTCGACTGCAATTTTCAAAACCCTCATCTGTCTTAAAACAAGAAATGCCATTATTATCAGCCCTCATCCGGCTGCGAAGGCCTGTACGATAGCGGCCGCAAAAGTCGTTCTGGAAGCAGCGGTAAAGGCAGGCGCGCCGGAAGGAATCATCGGCTGGATTGATGTTCCGTCCCTGGAGCTTACCAATATGGTAATGCGGGAGGCGGATATCACCCTGGCGACAGGCGGAGGCGGTATGGTAAAATCGGCTTATTCGTCCGGTAAGCCTGCACTGGGAGTCGGAGCAGGAAACACACCAGTCATCATTGATGATACGGCGGATGTGAAGATGGCGGTAAATTCCATTATCCACTCCAAGACCTTTGATAACGGAATGATTTGCGCGTCGGAGCAGTCCGTAACAGTAATGGACAGCATTTATGATGAAGTAAAAAAGGAATTTGAATACCGCGGATGCTATTTCCTGAAAAAGGGAGAGGAGCTTGATAAAGTCCGCAAGACCATTATCATCAACGGCGCCTTAAACAGCAGGATTCCGGGAAAATCCGCCTATGAGATTGCAATGCTGGCTGGTGTGGATGTACCGGAAAATACGAAGATTTTGATCGGTGAGGTGGAATCCGTTGACATTTCAGAAGAGTTTGCCCATGAAAAGCTTTCTCCTGTCCTTGCCATGTACCGGGCAAAAACATTTGACGAAGCTCTTGCAAAGGCGGAGCAGCTCGTTGCAGACGGCGGATACGGCCACACGGCGTCCCTCTATGTGCATCCTGCGGAAACGGAAAAGATGGCAAAGCATGCCGCCGCAATGAAAACCTGCCGTATTCTTGTGAATACCCCCTCCTCCTTCGGCGGAATCGGGGATCTCTATAACTTTAAACTGGCTCCTTCCCTGACGCTGGGATGCGGCTCCTGGGGCGGAAACTCCGTATCGGAGAACGTAGGGGTAAAACATCTGTTAAATATTAAGACCGTTGCGGAGAGGAGAGAAAACATGCTTTGGTTCAGAACGCCTGAAAAAGTCTACTTTAAGAAGGGCTGCATGCCGGTGGCGCTGGATGAACTGGGTACGATTATGCATAAGAAGAAAGCGTTTATCGTGACAGACAGCTTCCTGTATAATAACGGATATGTAAAGCCAATCGAGGCGAAGCTGGATGAAATGGGAATTAAGCATACCTGCTTCTTCGAAGTGGCCCCGGATCCTACACTGCAGTGTGCAAGGGAGGGGGCGGCCCAGATGACCGCATTTGAACCGGACACGATTATCGCCGTGGGCGGCGGTTCCGCGATGGATGCCGCCAAGATCATGTGGGTTCTCTATGAGCATCCGGAGGCAGATTTTGAGGATATGGCGATGGACTTTATGGATATCCGCAAACGTGTCTATACTTTCCCGGAAATGGGGAAGAAGGCATATTTTGTGGCAATTCCCACATCCTCCGGTACAGGTTCCGAGGTTACGCCTTTTGCCATCATCACGGATGCTGAGACGGGAGTAAAATGGCCGCTGGCCGATTATCAGCTTCTCCCGAACATGGCGATTGTGGATGTGGACAATATGATGATGCAGCCGAAGGGGCTGACAAGCGCATCCGGAATCGATGTTATGACGCATGCCATTGAGGCGTATGTATCGATTATGGCGTCTGATTACACTGACGGACTGGCCATGAAGGCAGTGAAGATGGTATTCGATTATCTGCCGTCGGCCTACGAGAACGGAGCCGGGGATCCGACGGCCAGAGAAAAGATGGCCAACGCCTCCTGTCTGGCAGGAATGGCATTTGCCAATGCCTTCCTTGGACTGAACCATTCCATGGCACATAAGCTCGGCGCCTTCCATCACCTGCCCCACGGCGTCGCCAACGCTTTGATTCTGACAGAAGTGATGCGCTATAATGCGGATGACGTCCCGACGAAGATGGGAACCTTTTCCCAGTACCAGTATCCCCACGCGCTGGAGCGGTATGCTGAGCTGGGAAGATTCGCAGGCTGTGCAGGAAGCACGGATGAAGAGGTATTTGAAAACTTCCTGACAAAACTGGAAGTGCTGAAGGAAAAGATCGGCATCAAAAAGACAATCAGGGAATATGGCATAGACGAGAGTTACTTCCTGGATACATTGGATGAGATGGTGGAACAGGCATTTAATGACCAGTGTACCGGTGCAAACCCGAGATATCCTCTGATGAAAGAAATCAAAGAGATTTATCTGAAATGCTACTATGGAAAATAGGTTCAGTGTAAACAGTGATGCCGGGAGGGAATAAGAATGAAGCTGGAAAATAAAAATCTGATAGTAAAGCGCGCATACAAAGAAGTGTATAAAACGGAAGCGGGTATTGTAAAAATATTTGAAAAGACACATCCCAAGGCCGATGTGTTTAATGAGGCATTGAATACTGCGAGAGTTGAGGCAGCCGGACTCCGGATTCCGGGAGTTAAGGAAGTGACGCAGATAGATGGGAAATGGGCGCTGCTGGTGGAATATCAGCCGGGAAAGACGCTGGAAGAATTGATGGAAGAACACCCGGAGAATCTGGACGCCTATATGGAGGAATTTGTAGATCTCCAACTGGAAATGCATGGAAAAACATCGCCTCATCTGAATAAGCTGAAGGATAAGCTTTCCCGTCAGATTAACGGTCTGAAAGAGCTGGACGCGACGACGAGGTATGAACTGCTGACCCGGCTGGAAAGCATGCCGAAGCATGTGAAACTCTGCCATGGAGATTTCAATCCAAGCAACGTTATTTGCAGTGAGGACGGTAAGAAAACAATCGTTGACTGGGCCCATGCAACCCAGGGCAACGCAAGCGCGGATGCCGCTATGACCTACCTTCTGTTCGCATTAAAAGATCAGAAAAAAGCCGATTTATACCTTAAAATTTTCTGCAGGAAGAGTGATACGGCAAGACAGTATGTGGAACAGTGGCTCCCTATTGTGGCGGCGGCACAGCTTACGAAGAATAATGAACTGGAAAAGGAATTCCTTATGAGATGGATTGATGTGGTGGATTTTAGTTGAGAATGGTGGACGCGTACGGAACGGGCCATGTTCGGTGTGGTGTGGGGGGCTGGCTGAGCCTTCCGTCCCCGGATTGTAGGTTGTCGTAAGGGGGAATCCGGCCGGAATGAATTGCTGCGGGACCGTTTGCACTCTTTGGAGTGCGCAGCAGTGCTAAAAGCTCGTGAGGGACCTCGCTAAGCACCGGCGGACTCCCATGTCCCCTCCGCAATTGATTCTGCCTACTTCCCCGGTCAGGTTTTCACTGGGGACGGAAGGCTCAGGCGGAGGTTTTCGCATACCGGACATGGCCCGCTCCGGACGCTGATTGTCTCCGGCCTCAATGGGGGAGGAAATCTTGTCGCTGCCACTACATAATGCCGATAAATAACGGTATGGATAGCACGATAATTTTTCGATTAAATATTAAACCACGCTAAATTGAGCGGAATTAACACCGGTGATATTCTTCCGGCCTTAATTCCGCTCAATCTTTTAGGAACATCAAATTATAGTAAATTTTCAATAAACATACTCTAACAACTACTTTTCCCATATCCAACATATATCAAACGCATATGGATG
>NZ_KE992793.1:12354-18947 GCF_000466485.1 [Clostridium] symbiosum ATCC 14940
TACCGGCGGCGTCCTCACCTGCTTAATTAAATCCTCAAATTTTTCACATTGTATTAGCACTCTCCTCTTGACAGTGCTAATAATATCTGTTATATTACTACTATAACAATGAAAACAATCATAATTTTGCGAGAGGAGGCAGCAATTATGAATATCAATAAATTTACGCAAAAATCTTTGGAAGCGGTACAAAATACGGAGAAACTGGCTTATGAATATGGAAACCAGCAGATTGATCAGGAGCATCTGCTTTTGAGTCTGCTGACGATAGACGACAGCCTGATCTTGAAGCTGATTACGAAGATGGGAATATCAGGGGAACAGTTTGTAAATGAGATCGTACAGAATATCGGAAAATTACCGAAGGTATCCGGCGGCCAGGTTTATTTCTCCAATGATGCCAACAAGGTGCTGGTGAATGCGGAAGATGAGGCGAAAGCCATGGGGGACGAGTATGTGTCCGTGGAGCATCTCTTCCTGTCGATGTTAAAACAGCCGAACCGGGCAGTGAAGGAATTATTCCGCCTTTACGGAATTACAAAGGAGAATTTTTTACAGGCTCTCTCCACAGTCAGAGGAAATCAGAGAGTGGTCAGCGACAACCCGGAAGCGACCTACGATACACTGAATAAATACGGCTACGATCTGGTGGAACGGGCCAGGGATCAGAAGCTGGACCCGGTGATCGGGCGTGACAGCGAGATACGGAATGTGGTCATGATTCTTTCCAGAAAGACCAAGAACAACCCGGTTTTAATCGGTGAACCAGGCGTAGGTAAGACGGCAGTTGTCGAAGGGCTGGCGCAGCGTATTGTCAGGGGAGATGTTCCGGAGGGACTGAAGGATAAGAAATTGTTCGCCCTGGATATGGGCGCCCTGATGGCCGGAGCAAAATACCGGGGCGAGTTCGAGGAACGTCTGAAAGCGGTCCTGGATGAGGTGAAGAAGAGCGACGGACAGATTATCCTGTTCATCGATGAGCTTCACACGATAGTAGGAGCCGGAAAGACGGAAGGTTCGATGGATGCGGGCAACATGTTAAAGCCGATGCTGGCCAGGGGCGAGCTGCACTGTATCGGTGCGACAACCCTGGATGAGTACAGAAAATATATTGAAAAGGATGCGGCTCTGGAGCGCCGTTTCCAACCGGTGCGTGTGGATGAGCCTACGGTGGAGGATACGATTTCCATCCTGAGAGGTCTGAAGGAGCGCTACGAGGTTTACCATGGCGTTAAGATTACCGACTCAGCCCTTGTATCTGCGGCTGTTCTTTCCGACCGCTATATTTCCGACCGTTTCCTGCCGGATAAAGCCATTGACCTGGTCGATGAGGCCTGTGCGATGATTAAGACGGAGATGGATTCCATGCCGGCGGAGATGGATGAGCTGTCCAGACGTATCATGCAGCTTGAGATTGAGGAGGCGGCCCTGAAGAAGGAAACCGACCGGCTCAGCAAAGACCGTCTGGAGGATCTTCAGAAAGAACTGGCGGAACTGAGAGACAGTTTTTCATCCCAGAAAGCACAGTGGGAAAATGAGAAATCCTCGGTGGATAAATTATCAAAGCTGCGCGAGGAGATTGAGCATATTAACGGCGAGATCCAGGCAGCCCAGCAGGCCTACGACCTGAACCGGGCGGCGGAACTTCAGTACGGAAAACTGCCGGAGCTTAAGAAGCAGCTGGAAGAGGAGGAGGCGCGCGTCAAGAGCCAGGATATGAGCCTGGTGCATGAGAGCGTCACCGATGAAGAGATTGCAAGAATTATTTCTAAATGGACCGGCATTCCTGTGGCCAAGCTGACGGAGAGCGAGAGAAGCAAGACGCTCCATATGGATGAAATTCTCCACAAACGGGTCATTGGACAGGACGAAGCAGTGACAAAGGTGACCGAAGCGGTAATCCGTTCCAAGGCCGGAATTAAGGATCCGACAAAACCAATCGGTTCCTTCCTGTTCCTGGGACCGACCGGTGTTGGTAAGACCGAGCTTGCCAAAGCGCTGGCAGAGAGTCTGTTTGACGATGAGAACAACATGGTGCGTATCGATATGAGTGAGTACATGGAGAAACATTCCGTATCTCGTCTGATCGGAGCGCCGCCAGGATATGTGGGGTATGATGAGGGAGGCCAGCTTACGGAGGCGGTCCGCAGAAAACCATACTGCGTTGTTCTGTTTGATGAGGTGGAGAAAGCACATCCGGATGTATTTAATGTACTGCTCCAGGTGCTGGATGACGGACGTATCACGGACTCCACAGGAAAGACCGTAGACTTTAAAAATACAATCCTGATTATGACCTCCAATATCGGTTCCCAGTATCTGCTGGACGGAATTGATGACAACGGACTGATCAGGCCGGATGCGGAATCAGCGGTTATGCATGATCTGCGCGCCCATTTCCGTCCGGAGTTCCTGAACCGTCTGGATGAGATAATTCTGTTTAAACCTCTTACGAGAGATAATATCGGCGGCATTATCAGCCTGCTGATTGAGGACGTCAATAAGCGTCTGGCCGACAAGGAGCTTTCTATTTCGCTGACAGAGCGGGCGAAAGAATTTATCGTGGAAAATGGTTACGATCCCGTATACGGCGCAAGGCCGCTTAAGAGATATCTGCAGAAGAATGTGGAGACTCTGGCGGCAAGACTGATTCTGTCGGACGGTGTCCGGGCAGGAGATACGATACAGATAGACCTGATTGACGGCCATCTTGAGGCGGCCGCAGTCTGATCCATCCTGAATAATAAAAGTTTAAAGGAAATGTCCGGCATCGATATACTCTGAGATGCCGGACATTTCCTTCTTTGATCACTTATGCTTCTACGTTAAGTGCCGCTATCTGATGAGATGTATAGTTCATCCCTCACATTATATTCGGCTTTCCTGTCCACGGTACGAAACGCTGACTTTGCATGCCGAAGTGTGGAAGAATTTTACCGATGATGTGTTCCATCTGTTTTTGCAGGGTACCTGCATTATTATAGAAGGTCAGCATAGGCGGAATGATAATACAACCGTCCGAAGCGGCCGCTTCCATATTACGCAGGTGAACACGGGACAGAGGTGTCTCCCTGGGAACCAGAACAATGCGTCTGTTTTCTTTCAGGCATACGCCGGCGGCCCTGACAAGGAGATTGCTGTCATAACCGGTTGCGATGGCGGAAAGTGTTTTCATACTGCATGGAATGACAATCATTCCGTCGGTATGGAAGGAACCGCTTGCAACAGGGGCCTCCATTTCAGTTTCGTGATATACTGCGTCGGCCAGAGAGAAGAGGGAGTTGACAGTCATTTTCGACTCAAGGGACAGGCTGCGTTTGGCGCCCTCCGTGACTATCAGATGTATTTCCGTGGAATCCTGCTCTCTCAGTGCTTTTAACATCTCATAGCCAAGAATCACGCCGCTTGCACCAGAGATACCGACGATGATTCTTCGGTTTTTTCTAATATGATTTTCCATACTTACCCCTCTTTTCCGATTAGCTGCAGATACTGTGCAACGGTGTCACATCCGTTGCTCACCAGCAATTGAATATCTTCCTCCGAAGCATTATCGACATGCAGCCCTGCCGTGATGGCAACAGGCTGATTTGTGGCCAGACAGAGAGTCTTTGCCAGTTTTTCCGCCAAATAAGAATCTTTATGGCCCGGAAGGGGGATATTCCAGAGATTGCAGGTCATTCCCCCGTCGTTCACTCTTTCACTGAGAGACGCCAGTACCGTACCGCCCACATGGGGCCGCTCACCGCCGGTGAGAAAGCAGCAGAGTCCGTGGCCGCCTGTCTCCTGAAGGAATAGTGTTACTTTAAATCTACCTTTCCCTGCCGTTAGTTCGGTATGATTTATCACAGTACGTCCTCCTTTCCTGGGTCAGGAATAAGGAGAGAGGAAGGGAATACGGATTCCTGTCTGAACAGCGAAAGGAAGACTTTCAGGGCACCGCTCATGTAAGCATCCTTTTTTCTCAGAATGGCCGGAAACATGGTGTTTTCAAAATCCTGGATACATTTTCCATACAAATTTTGACTGGTCATGGTATCAACGACCATCTTCGGCTGATAGCTTAACCCGAGTCCCTGGGCAACTAATGTCATGGCCGTGGAGGCACTGTTGCATTGACAGAAAATATGTGGGGTAAAGCCGTGCTTCTGGCATTCATTAATCAGAATTTCATTATATCCATAAAAATCCCCATTTCGAAGCATGCAAAAAGGGATACCCTCCAGTTTTTCAATGGGAATACTGTCTTCCTCCGGGGCAGGATCGAGCTGCCGGTTGACTACAAGGATTAGAGGATCCGGTTCAAGCGGTATTGATTCCAGTTCCGGATCGTCCACCGTCTGGGGGGAAAACATAATATCCAGATTCCCCTTTCTCAGCATATCCAGCAATTTATCGGGATCCTCTTGTGTGATATTAAATTCCACGGCAGGGTAGTGTTTACGTAAGGAAAGAATTTTGCCAGCCAGCAGAGGAACTGTGGGATATCCTGTTCCGATTCGCACTGTACCGGATACCCCTTCTTCCGTTTCCTTAATTACATTGAGCATATCTTTGTAATTTTTCAATAAAAGTCTCCCCTTTTCGTAGAGGACTTTTCCTGTATCAGTCAGCTCAATCCCTTTTTTGGTTCTGGTAAACAGGACTACACCCAGTTCATTTTCCAGTCTTTGCAGGCTTCGGCTAAGAGGCGGCTGCGCAATATACAGCTGCTGTGCCGCTTCCGTGATTTGTTGTGTTTCTGCCATTACGATAAAGTATTCTAACTGACGTATGTTCACAGAATCTCTCCTTATCTGTTCTCTGACCTGTATAACGGGAACCGTGCTATATCAGGAATCGTGCTTGGCCGGTGAAGGCAGTGCTGCGGCATTCAGTTATGAAGGATTTCCCTGGCCCTGGCTATATCCTCTCCCCTGGGCTGGCAGACGACGAGTTCTTTGCGCATTTCGCTGGTCATTGTAGCATCTACGCCGAATTTGGTTACCGTATTGTTTTCCGATACGGGGTCCAGTGAGATAGTAAATGATTCAGGAATCATGAAGGTATCGCGTCCATGCCGCACACGTGTGGCTATAGCCCACATGACCTGTTCATCCTGCCTGATATCAATATCTGTGTCAACAACAACCGCCATTTTTACGATATAATCGAGTCCCATTAACATAGAGACAGCCACCTTCGCCATTCCTGCGGGAGCCGGTTTCATCTGGATATAGGCATGCATATTGCCGCCTGATATAGGGTAAGTAAGGTCGGTCACCCAAGGGATTTTTTCCTGAATTCGGGCAAGGGCAAGGGTCTCGCAAATCATATGTCCCAGATAAAGATGGTCTTTGGAACGTCCGGGAATTATAACCTCATAGAGCGGATGACGGCGTCTGGAGAGGCCGGTACAGTAAAAAATGTTTTCCGTTGACCGGGAAGTTGAAAATCCGGTGAATTCTCCAAAGGGGCCTTCCGGTTCATGTTCCTTTGTAGATATATAACCTTCCATCACAATTTCCGATTCTGCCGGATAATCGACCGACACGGTGCGTCCCTGTACAAGGCGGAGCGGCTCACCCAGGATGGAACCGGCTATATCATATTCGTCTCCGTCGAGGCCGGGGCGTGATACGGCTCCAAGGGATACGGCGGGATGGCAACCAACGATAATAGCCACTTCCAGATCTCTACCGGCCTCACGGGCCTTCTCATAATAATAGAAGAGATGCTGCCGCGTATGCATACTGATACCAAACTTTCCGCCTCCCTTAAACTGCATGCGGTGATAACTGAGATTATGGATACCGTTATCAGGATCCTTAACCGCAACGATTGCCGAAGAAATGTACCTTCCTGCATCAGTGCAGTAATACTGCATCATGGGTAAAAAATCAATATCAATATTTTCCGTTATAAATTCTTCTTGTACCGGTCCGTTCGGGACAATGACAGGCCGAATGGGGTTTCTTTCTATTTTCAGCCAGTTTGAGGTGACATTTTTCTCCCCGCCTTCCCCCAGAAGCTCTGCAATTCGCAGCCGGCTTGCAAAGATATTGCCGACAATAGGGAAATCTTCATACCCATCTGCTAAGGCGCGGATAACGGGAGGATACTGTTCTTTGTCCAGTTCAAGAGCCAAGGCCTGAAATATGTAATCTCTTTCGATGGATTCATTGATTTCAAGAATGTCTTCTGAACGCTTTAAACTGAGTTGATTGAGATAATATCCTAAAGATTGATTTTCCATTTATTTTCCCTTTTCTTCTCTGATTCTGATGGCCATGCAGTATATTTAACGCAAATTGCATTGTCCGAGCTGCATGTATTTTCATGGCGCGCCTGCTTCATTGATGTCATTATAGAGCCGTGAAAATTAAATGTCAAATACTCAAATATATCACTATCAATACCAAAAAGGTATGGGAATGAAAGCGCGGTAATCCTGTCCGCAATGTTGACAATCTGCTTGTTCTTTAATACAATGAAGAATAGCATACGGCAAAAGTATCATCCGTTTATTTATGGAACGGTATGGCTGCCTTTAAGAAAGAGAAAAGCTTCGGATATGAAGGATAGTGTCAAGTGATGTATGAAAAAACTGAGCC
>NZ_KE992794.1 GCF_000466485.1 [Clostridium] symbiosum ATCC 14940
GCTGGCCTGCGGCGGCGTCCTCACCTGCTTAATTGACATTGGGTGTGAACAGTAATCCCGGCAGCGGCACAGGCGCACAGGTGCTTATACTTTCTTTTTATGAACAGGCATGGTAAAATACAGAAAAACAATTGAAGGATGATAAACCAATGATGAAGCTGCGCACAAAAATCACATTGCTGGTATGTTCAGTTGTAATAGCGATTTTGCTGCTGAACCAGTATCCGGTATCTATGAGTCTGAAGCAAACGGTCATGAAGGCCGGTGCCTCTGCTCTGATGGATATTACAACCCAGTTATCGAGTTCCCTTTCGGCGGCTGACGGAGATTTCGGCAAAGATACGGCAGTTCTGAGAACATTGGCCCGGCAGGCAGAGGAATGTACAAATTGTTCCGGTGTCGCTATTTTCGACGATAAATTCCGGCTTCTCTACAGCACTCCGGGACTGAAGCCGGACGAGACGGCGTTAAAGAAATATAAAGATGAGCTTCTCCAGGGGAAAAAGCAGTATGATATCGTTTCTGAGGGAAAAAGCGACAGCCTGATTTATGCTGCCTGTCCCATTTACAGGTCAGACGGCACCTTACAGGGAAGCATACTGTCAACGCTGCAGTATTCGTCCAATCATAGAGAGCTGCAAAAGGCACAGAGGGATTTAAACGCGATGACGGTGCTGGTAATGCTGATTGCACTGATTTTTGTCTGGGATCTGACGGACAATGTCAAGGGAACCATGTTCAATTTGGAACCGGTGGAGATAGCACAGCTTTTGGTTGAGAGGAATATACTGATTGACGCTGTACGTGACGGAATTCTTTCTGTGAATCAGAACGGAGAAATTACGCATGCGAACCGGACTGCACGTCTGATGTTTGAAAAAGCAGGCCAGCCATTTGATGACGGCGATGCCGGCTTTGTGACATTGTTCCCCCAATTTTCACTGCAGAATATATTGAACGGAAATCAGCCGATTTATGATAATGAACGCAGATTGGGGACCGACAGCTTTTATGTTAATTTTATTCCGATTAAAATCTCACAGCCGCAGCACGAGAGCCTGCTGGTAACCTTCCGCCCCAAGCAGGAAGTAGTCCGGTTCGCTGAAAATATTACCGGAGTAAAAAGCTATGTTGAAGCACTGCGGGCGCAGATGCATGAGTTTAATAATAAACTGCAGGTGGTTTCAGGCCTGGTTCAGGCTCAAAATTACACGGAATTGGAAACCTATATACACGGTGTTGTGCATTTGAAGAACAGGGAGCTGCAGCAGATCAGCGGCAAAATCGAGGATCCTACGCTGGCGGCATTTCTGGCCAGCAAGTTTGACAGGGCCTCCGAGCAGAGAGTCGATCTTGTACTTACGGATCGTACCGAACTGCTAGGGCGGCTGACGGAGGAGCTTTTGCAGGATCTGATTCTGATTGTGGGGAATTTGCTGGAAAATGCTTTTGACGCTTTGCAGGGATGTGCCATGAGGACAGTGGCGCTGGAGATTGTGGAGACCACCGAGGAAATTTATATCTCTGTCTGGGACTCCGGTCCGGAGATTCCGGAAAAGCTGCGGGAGAATATCCTGGAGTATGGAGTCACCACCAAAAAGGACGGAAACGGGATCGGCCTGTTTTTGGTGAATCAGGCCTGTGAACGTTATAACGGATATATTACAATAGTCAGCGAGGCAGGGGATGGAACTGAATTTACCGTACATATCCCCCGCATGAGAGAGGAGGAATGACATGTACCGGGTATTGATTGTTGAAGATGATCCGCAGGTTGCGCAGATTAATTCTGATTTTTTAGAACAGTCCGGTTTTGAGATCGCGGGAGTGGCCGCGAATGAACAGCAGGCACAGGCGCTGCTGCGTGAGACGCAGATCCAGATGATTCTGCTGGATATCTACCTTCCCGGGAGCAGCGGTTTGCATATTCTTAAGCAGATCAGGGCGGAAAACCGGCAGGTGGAGGTGATTATTATTTCAGCGGCCAAGGACAGCCTCCAAATAAGGGAGGCATTTCGGCTGGGATGCCTGGATTACATCATCAAACCCTTTTCTTATGAACGTTTAAATGATGCGCTGAAAAAATATCTGCAGAAAATGCAGCTTCTTCAAAAGAATTTTCTGGAACAAAAAGAGGTCGATTTGCTGGCATCCCATCAGCCGGCCGAGGAGGAAGAGACATCTCCCAAAGGAATTGACAAATCGACGCTGAGCTTGGTCTGCACCTGTATTTTAGCGGTAGAAGGCTGGTTCGGAGTACAGGAAATTTCGGAAGAGGCGCATATTTCGAGGGTATCCGCAAAAAAATATCTGGATTTTCTTTGCGGACAGAAACTGCTGCAGCAAACCTATGTTTATGGCAACAAGGGCCGTCCGGCTAACCTGTACCGGCTTACGGCAGCGGGAGAGGCTGCTCTGCACCGGCAAAAGCAGGATTGACTTCCATTTAGTTTAATTTAAAAAAGCAAAAATAACTTTCATAATATTTACAATTTGCCGAAATGCGCTATGATGAGACTATCAGCAGGAGAAACGGAAAGGAGCACTTGGGAATGGCCCGATTTTACAATCTGTGTGAACGTCGCTTCCAGTTAGGACAGAATAAGACCAGTATACGTACGGAAATTCTGGCTGGTGTCACAACCTTCGCAACGATGTCCTATGTGCTGGCTACGGTTCCCAATATGCTGAGCAATGCCGGGCTGCCCAAAGGAGCTGTCCTGACGGTACTGATTATAATGATTTCCGTTTGCAGCATAGCCATGGCGCTATATACCAACAGGCCGTTCTGCCTGGCTCCGGGAATGAGTTCTGTGGCTATCGTCAGTTCTATTTTTGGAGAAGCAGGGATACCGGTTGAGGTAGCCTTTGGATTGATTTTTTTAAGCGGTATTTTGTTTGTAATAATTTCTTTTGTTGGTCTTCGGGAATTGGTGGTCAAAGCAATCCCTGCCAGTGTCAAATTTTCGATCAGCGCCGGAATTGGCCTTTTTATTGCGCTGATGGGGTTAAAGACAGGGGATGTCGTGGTGGCCGGGAACTCCAATTCTTTGGCGTTCGGTAATTTAAATTCTCCGAAAGTATTTTTGTTCGTACTCGGCTTTGTTGTACTGATACTATTAGAGGTACGGAAATTCCGCGGAAGCATGATTGTTTCCATTCTCGTGGTAACCTTACTTGGCATTCCGCTTGGAATCACCACTGTGCCGGAAACTATGCTCAATTTTCCTGCGTCCGTAACGGAGATTGTCTTTAGAATTGATATCCGGGGGGCGCTGAAGCCGGAATACCTGCCATGGCTGTTTACATTTTTCGTTCCGGATTTCTTCGGAACGATCGGTATCCTCCTGGGGGTGGCAGACCGGGCGGAATGGCTGGATGAAAAGGGAAACATGCCGGGGATTGAAAGATGTTTTAAAGTTGATTCTTTGTCCACCGTGGCAGGCAGCCTGTTCTGTATGCCGGTTATGACGACGTACCTGGAATCCGCCAGTGGAGTGGAGGACGGAGGACGGACCGGAATGACATCCATCGTTGCCTCAGTTCTGTTTGTGCTGATGCTGCTTTTTACGCCATTGGCTCTGATGATTCCCAGTGTGGCCACAGGGCCTGTGCTTACCTATATCGGTTTGCAAATGCTTAATTCCATGAAAAATATTAATTATGACGATAAAACAGAGTCAATACCGGCCTTTATTGCGGTGTCCATGACCATTTTTACAAATAATATTGCCAATGGGCTTTCTCTTTCCATTCTGTCCTACGTGTTATTAAAAGCCGCCGTTGGTAAATGGAGAGAAATTCACGTTTCCTTATACGGGCTTTCCATATTCCTCGTTTACTATCTCACTACCCTGGCCTGATATCTGCTATTTATTTAATTGTGAGAGAAATTTAATTCATTTCTCTTTACATATAGTTCAGCTGTTCTTAAGTTACAATAACGCGCACCGTGATGCACAAAAAGCAGTAAAAAGCTATTTTGCACTGTATGACCCGGGATATTTGTGTGAAACAGGTTTTTCAATTTCTTCGCGGGATACTGCCTGTGAACTGTAATGTCCTAAGCGGCTGGAAACCTGGGCTGAGGCTCAAGTATGGATTCAGATTATGATTAACAACAGGAGGGAACAAATGAGTAGTATTGGCAGTGTATTAGAAAGCAGATTCAAGCTGAAAGAAAACAAAACGAATATCCAGACAGAAGTTCTGGCGGGCGTAACCACCTTTGCCACAATGTCTTATGTTCTGGCAACCATCCCCAATATGCTGGAGCAGGCGGGACTTGTGAGGGGAGCGATTTTAACTGCGCTTATCTGTGCGGTGGTCATATGCAGTGTGGCTATGGCGCTGTATACCAACCGGCCGTTTTGCCTGGCTCCCGGTATGAGTTCCGTGGCTATCCTCAGTTCTGTCGGCTCTATGAATATGACCGTGGAGGTGGCATATGGCCTGATTTTTATTGAAGGTGTCATTTTTGTAATTATTTCCTTTGCCGGGCTCCGGCAGATTATTGCTACCGCCATTCCTGCCAGTATAAAAATTTCTCTCAGCGGAGGTATTGGCCTTTACATCGCGCTGATTGGTTTGAAATCCGGCGGCATTATTATGGCCAGTGACAAAAACACCCTGATTTTCGGCGATTTAGGTACGGCAAAAGCCCTGATGTTTGGGATTGGTTTTTTGCTTGTTCTGATATTTGAGGCGCGCAAAATCAGAGGCAGCATGATTCTTTCTATTCTTATTGTAACGATAATCGGAGTTCCTCTGGGGGTGACCACACTGCCCACAAGCTTACTGAACCTTCCCAGCGGTATAGGTGATGTCTCATTCAGAATTGATATTCTGGGTGCGCTGAGGCCGGAATATTTACCGTGGCTTCTGACGTTCTTTGTTCCGGACTTTTTCGGTACCATGGGTATTATTCTGGGTGTTGCCAATCAGGCCGGATGGCTTGACAAAAACGGAGATATGCCGGGCATTGAAAAATGCTTTAAGGTAGACTCCCTCTCAACCGTAGCCGGAAGCTTTTTCTGTATGCCGGTTATGACCACATACCTGGAATCTGCCAGCGGTGTGGAGGACGGCGGAAGAACCGGCCTGACTGCCATTGTAACCAGCATTCTGTTTGCCCTGATGCTCCTCTTTACCCCGCTGGCGATGATGGTTCCCGGTGTGGCTACCGGACCGGTCCTGACTATTATCGGTTTTCAGATGCTGGGCTCCATGAGAGGGATCGATTACGATGACAAAACAGAATACCTTCCTGCGTTTGTTGCCGTTGCTATGACTGTTTTAACTTATAACATCGCAAACGGCATGGCACTGGCTATCATTACATATCTGGTCCTCAAGCTGTCCGCAGGCAAGGCTAAGGAAATCCCCACTCCCATGTATGTGGTAGGACTGTGTATGGCATTTTATCTGTATACCCTGATTTAGCATAAATTAAAATTCGATGGAGATGCCGCAGAGCGGTATGAATGTGCGATACGGGAAGGAGGCTGACCATATTATATGATCAGCCTCCTTCCCGTATCGGCAGCTACGAACTGCCGTAACGAATCTATTAATTTCTTAAATCTCAGCCGTGATAAAAATATCATATATTGCTTTGATTGCCGGTTCAAAATCATCATTCTTAACACCGATAATGATGTTCAGCTCGCTTGAGCCCTGATCGATCATCTTGACATTGACACGGGCATGGGCCAGAGCGGAGAAGATCCTGCCGGCTGTGCCGCGGGCAGATTTCATTCCGCGTCCCACGACTGCAATCAGGGCCAAATCAGCCTCCAGATCTACAAAATCAGGCTGAACCGCACGGTGGATTCCGGCTATCACAGACTGCTCATAGTCCACGAACTCATCCTGATGCACAAAAATCGTCATGGTATCAATGCCGGAAGGCATGTGTTCAAACGAGATTCCATACTGTTCAAAAACATCAAGCACTTTTCTGCCGAAGCCGATTTCGGAGTTCATCATGGCTTTTTCAATATTTATGGAACAGAACCCTTTTTTACCTGCAATACCCGTGATAACATATTTGGGTTTGCGGCAGGTGCTTTCCACTATCAGAGTACCGGGATCCTCGGGTTTATTGGTGTTTCGGATGTTGATTGGAATACCTTCCTTGCGTACCGGGAAGATTGCATCCTCATGAAGAACGCTGGCTCCCATATAGGCAAGCTCACGAAGCTCCCGGTATGTAATCGTTTCGATTGGCACCGGATTCTCCACGAGGCGCGGATCGGTCACCAGGAATCCGGACACATCGGTCCAGTTTTCGTAGATATCGGCGTGAATGGCCTTCGCTACAATGGAGCCTGTGACGTCTGAGCCGCCTCTTGAAAAGGTTTTAATGGTTCCGTCCGGTTTGGAGCCGTAAAAGCCCGGGATAACGGCACGGTCGATATGTTCAAGACGCTGGGATAATTCCTGATCCGTTTTGTCAGCCAGAAAATTTCCGTTATCATCAAAGAATATCGCTTCCGCCGCATCGACAAATTCATAACCGAGGTAATTTGCCATGACGATTCCGTTCAGGTACTCTCCCCGTGAGGCAGCGTAATCACGGCCTTTTTTGGCAATGAAATTTTCTTCGATTTTCTTGAATTCAAAATCCAGGTTCAGATTGAGTCCCAGGCCTTCGATGATCTGCTCATAGCGCTCTTTGATTTTAGAAAAGATTTTACCATAGCTTGCGCCGGTTGATGCCGCATCGTAACAGGCATAGAGCATATCCGTTACTTTTTCATCCGTTTTGCTGCGTTTGCCCGGGGCAGACGGTACGACATAACGTCTAGCCTTGTCGGAACGGATGATTTCGCCTACTTTTTTAAACTGCTTCGCGCTGGCAAGGGAACTGCCGCCGAATTTCACAACTTTTTTCATAAGTTCCTCCCTCGTATTGTAGGATAAAAAATCACTTACTATTTTAATTAAATATTTTGATAGCTATTTTAATATCTTTATCACGGATGCTCTATTCAAGTTTCCTGATTTTCGGGAAATACTGGAACAGGACTTTGGCAACCAGCTGATCCTCCGTTACATATTTGATTTTCCAGCGCCTGGAATCATTGGAGTAGTTCCGGTTATCTCCCATCATGAAATAGGATCCTTCAGGGACTTCATAGTGCTGGGGCGGCTCTTCCTCCATCTCTTCATGGAGATAGGGCTCATCCAGAGGCGTATCGGAACCGTTAATGTAGATTTTCCCATCTATGATATCTATGGTGTCGCCCGGCATTCCGATTACACGCTTGACATAGTAGGTGGTAATCCCTTTATACGCATCATCGGGATAGACAAAGATTGCGATATCACCACGTTCCGGTTCGCCGAAGGTGTAGGATAAACGGGAACCGATTACCCGGTCGCCCGGCATAATCGTAGTTTCCATGGAGCCTGTCGGCACCTGGCTGTTAGCGATAATGTAGCGGTCAATAACGAAGGCGATAATAGCCGCTGTGACGAGTACCTGTATCCAGCTTATAATTTCGGCTTTCCAGTTAAATGGTTCTTTTCCGTTTTTATCTTTTGACGGCTTGCCTGTATCCGCCTCCCAGCCACCGGTTTCACTGCCGACCGTATTTTTTGTCAGTTCCCGTTCCAGTTCTTCTGCCAGAGCGCCGGGCGCTTCCGGCTGCTGGGGGTCCTCCGGTTTATTTTCTTCTATATTTTTCATGGTATCTCCTGTTTGACGAATGAGTTTAGTTTGCAATATAATAGTGTATATGAGTTTTTTTGATTTATCAAGTTTTTTTAAAGAAATTTCGCAAATGATAAGGAATTTTTCAGTTTTTCATGACGAAGGGGTAAAATATGGGAGGAAGAAACAGGAAAAACAGGGAAATGAGGCTGCTTTTGGCCGGAGGAGGCCTTCTTATAATCTCTGCCGTCCTGCAGGTTCTGGCAAGAAAGACCGGCTGGTTCGGACAATGGTATGCACAGTGGGTTTATCCCTGGCTTTCAGGGACTTTAGCCCGCTTTTTTGGTTTGTTCCCCTTCCCGGTCGGTGAGCTTCTTCTCTATTTCCTGCTTATCTCCTGCGTTTTATACGGCTTTTGTCATCTGGGGCAGTGGAAAAAGATAGTATCCGGAACGCTTTTTCTGATTTCACTGCTCTTTTTTATCTATACGGTCAACTGCGGAATTAATTACTACCGCCGTCCATTTTCCGATTACCTGGAGTACAGGGCAGGAAGATACTCTGAAAAAGAGCTGGAGGAACTGCTTGGATGGCTGACGCAGAGAGTGAACGCAGTTTACACGGAGACGGGCGGTCAGGAGCGCCGGAAGGTGCAGAACGAGGCTGTGAAGGCGATGGAAAAGCTGGGAGAACAGTATCCCCAGCTTGCCGGTTATTACCCAAAGCCCAAACCCGTTCTGTTTTCAAGGCTCCTTTCAATACAGCAGCTCAGCGGCATTTACTCCCCGTTTACGGTGGAAGCCAACTATAATGCAGAGATGACGCCTTATAATATTCCCCACACTGCATGCCATGAGCTCTCACATCTGAGAGGGTTTATGAGGGAGGATGAAGCCAACTTCATCGGATTTCTGGCATGCGTTGGATCGGAGAATCAGGAATACCGGTACAGCGGCTATCTGATGGGATGGATTTACGCGGGAAATGCACTGGAGTCGGTGGATCACGAGGCTTATGCAGGATACTGGGACATGCTGCGACCGGAGGTTCAGGAGGATCTGCGCGAAAATACGGCATTTGGGGACCGGTTTGATACGAAGGTGTCAAAAGCGGCGGAGACGCTAAATAATACGTATTTAAAAGCGAACAGCCAGTCCGACGGGGTGAGAAGCTACGGCAGGGCGGTAGATCTGATGCTCGCATGGTATCAGTCGGAGGAACCCTCCTCAGGGCCTTAGTAACAGTTCAGACGGGAGTACTGAGACCTGATTGGAGATTTAACTGAGGTGTGGAGGACGCGTCCG
>NZ_KE992795.1:0-588 GCF_000466485.1 [Clostridium] symbiosum ATCC 14940
GGGAAATCGCAGAACGCTTTGATAAACCGAGGTCCGCATATCAGACACCGGAATATCATACGGCAAGCAAAGAATTAAAAAGGCTGTCCTACTGGATTGACCATACCGATAATGAAGCGGAAAGACAAGAACTGATTGACCAGCATAAAGCGCAGAAGAAAGCTATGAGAAATCTGCCCTGCAAACCCGCCGACAATAAGAAATTTACTTTTGTCCGCTATGCGGACGACTGGCTGGCAGGTGTGTGCGGCACAAAAGCGGAATGTGAAGAATTAAAAACCGAAATCGCTGAATTTCTAAGCACAGAGTTGAAATTGACCTTGAGTGAAGAAAAGACGCTGATAACGCACAGCTCCGAAAAAGTCCGTTTCATTGGCTATGATATTTGCGTCCGCAGAAATCAGGAGGTCAAAGGTCACAGAATGAAAAACGGGACGTGGAGAAAATCCCGTACCCTGCACATGAAAGTTGCCCTTACTATTCCCCATACGGAAAAGATTGAGAAATTTATGTTTGCAAAGAAAGTCATTCGCCAAAAGGAGAATGGGGAGTTCCAGCCGATACACAGAGCCGGACTTCTCAACCTTG
>NZ_KE992795.1:688-1276 GCF_000466485.1 [Clostridium] symbiosum ATCC 14940
GGGAAATCGCAGAACGCTTTGATAAACCGAGGTCTGCATATCAGACACCGGAATATCATGCGGCAAGCAAAGAATTAAAAAGACTGTCCTATTGGATTGACCATACCGCTGATGAAGCGGCAAGACAAGAACTGATTGACCAACATAGGGCGCAGAAGAAAGCTATGAGAAATCTGCCCTGCAAACCTGCCGACAACAAGAAGTTTACTTTTGTCCGTTATGCGGACGATTGGCTGGCAGGCGTGTGCGGCACAAAAACGGAATGTGAGGAATTGAAAGCCGAAATCGCTGAATTTCTAAGCACAGAGCTGAAATTAACTCTAAGCGAGGAAAAGACGCTGATAACGCACAGCTCCGAAAAAGTCCGCTTCATTGGCTATGATATTTGTGTCCGCAGAAATCAGGAAGTCAAAGGTCACAGAATGAAAAACGGAACGTGGAGAAAATCCCGTACCCTGCACATGAAAGTCGCCTTGTCTATTCCCCATACGGAAAAGATTGAAAAATTCATGTTTGCAAAGAAAGTCATTCGCCAGCAGGAAAACGGGGAGTTTCAGCCGATACACAGAGCCGGACTTCTCAACCTTG
>NZ_KE992795.1:1376-1616 GCF_000466485.1 [Clostridium] symbiosum ATCC 14940
ACACGCTGGACTACTTCTGCTATCTCATGGAGTATAGCTGCTTAAAGACGATTGCCAACAAGCATAAAACCAGTATCCGCAAAATCATCCGCCAGCACAAAGACGGGAAAACGTGGTCTGTTCCTTATGAAACCAAAGCTGGGACAAAACGTGTACGCCCTGTTAAAATCGCAGATTGTAAGCGTGGCGAAGCGAGTGACATCATCTATCAGAGAAAGAAATTTAGCTGGAAAACCACTA
>NZ_KE992795.1:1716-2335 GCF_000466485.1 [Clostridium] symbiosum ATCC 14940
TACACAGAGCCGGACTTCTCAACCTTGCGGATTACGAGATTGTGGAACAGTACAATGCCGAAGCAAAAGGATTATGCAACTATTACAATCTGGCTTGTGATTATCACACGCTGGACTACTTCTGCTATCTCATGGAGTACAGTTGCTTAAAGACGATTGCCAATAAGCATAAAACCAGTATCCGCAAAATCATTCGCCAGTATAAAGACGGGAAAACATGGTCTGTCCCTTATGAAACTAAAGCAGGGACTAAACGTGTTCGCCCTGTTAAAATCGCAGACTGCAAGCGTGGCGAAGCGAGTGACATTATTTATCAGAGAAAGAAATTTAGCTGGAAAACCACTATCAGACAACGGCTTAATGCCAGAGTTTGTGAACTATGTGGGTGTAAAGAAGCCGACTTGTACGAGGTTCACGTTATACGGAACCTAAACGAGTTGGGGAATTCTGATTGGGAAACCGTGATGAAAAAGAAGCGGCGGAAAACACTTGTTGTTTGTAGCAAGTGCCATGAAAGAATACACAAACACTAATCAATACGTCAATTACTAATGGGGAGCCGGATACTTCGAGAGGAGTAAGTCCGGTTCCGAGGGAGGGTGTAGGAAACCTGCCGCCA
>NZ_KE992795.1:2435-2671 GCF_000466485.1 [Clostridium] symbiosum ATCC 14940
AATTTAGCTGGAAAACCACTATCAGACAACGGCTCAATGCCAGAGTTTGTGAATTATGTGGGTGTAAAGAAGCCGATTTGTATGAAGTTCACGTCATACGGAACTTAAACGAGTTGGGTAATTCTGATTGGGAAACCGTGATGAAAAAGAAGCGGAGAAAAACGCTTGTTGTTTGCAGCAAGTGCCATGAAAGAATACACAGACACTAATCAATACGTCAATTACTAATGGGGAGC
>NZ_KE992795.1:2771-26504 GCF_000466485.1 [Clostridium] symbiosum ATCC 14940
GGTTCCGAGGGAGGGTGTAGGAAACCTGCCGCCAACGGCGGCAAGACGCCTTTACCCTACCCTACGATTTTCTGGCAAGCCCGGAAATTGAGAATATTTTTGAGAACTCGGATTTCCTCGTCCTGCTTGCACAGGCACAGGGCGACCGGCAGATCATCGCAAAACAGCTCGGTATCAGCCCGCACCAGCTTTCCTATGTGACCCACACCAATTCCGGTGAGGGCCTTTTGTTTTTCGGGAACGTCACAATCCCCTTCGTAGACCACTTCCCGCAGAATACGGAGCTCTATGCAATCATGACAACCCGCCCGGAGGATAAGAAGAATGAGCCAAAACAGGAATGACACCACTTCGGGCCAACGTGGCCCGAAGCTCACGGTACGGGAAATCCCCAAAGAGCAGGCCATCGGCTTTATCCGCCGCTACCATTATTCCAAAATCATGCCCCGGCTGAATAAGCACTATCTGGGCTTTTACACTGGAAACCGACTTGCGGGCGTGGTGGCGCTGGGCTGGGGAACCCAGCCGCTCCAAAGCATACGGAAGATGTTCCCCCGCCACAGGCTCCAATCCGGCGACTATCTGGAAATCGGGAAGATGTGTTTTCTCCCTGAAATGAACGGGAACCAGTGTTTTGGGAGCCGGGTGCTCTCCCAGCTTGTAAAATGGCTGAAAAATAATACAGACTGCCTGTTCCTCTACACGCTGGCGGACGGCATTATGGGGAAATGCGGCTATGTGTATCAGGCCGCGAACTTCCGGTACATCGGGAGCTTTCCCACCAGCGTCTACCGCTGTACGGCCACCGGGGAGAAAATCCACCCACGGAGCGCAAGGCTCTTACTGGAAGAAAACGCCGCCCTTGACGGGGTGGAAAGACGGTTCTGGTTGACCCATGGCTACTGTGAATACAAGGGGATTGAAAAAATCAACGGCCTCATGTTCCGTTATCTCTACCCGCTGAACAGGCAGGCAAAAAAAATCCTGAACGCCTACCCGGAGTACCGGGGGCTCCCAAACCCGAAGGATAAGGATTTGAAATTCACCATGCGAACCGCCCCGGGCGTATACGCCCCAATCCCGCCGCCGTTATTTAACCGTGATGTATGCCAATTCAACACACAGAAATGTTGAGCTGGCTTTTTTTGTTCCGGGAAAGGAGGAATGACCTATGGGAAAGGAACCAAAGAAAGTCAGGCCAAAACAGCCGCCGCCGGATACCTTCACCTCGGGCCAACATGGCCCGAAGCAGGAAACCAGCCCGCCGCCGGATTCCGCCCCTTCCGGCCGCCTGCGTTTTGAGGAAGGGGACACGCCGCCGCAGGACGGGGCCACCTCGGGCCAGCATGGCCCGAAGCCCTCCGGGAAGTTCCGGCAGGATACGGAGCGGGCCCGCCCCTCCGACCATATGCGGCGGGAGGAAAATGCGGACGGAGACGGAGGGCAGGAACCCCATGACAAAGAGGCCGGGCCTGACCGGGCCGGTAAGAAACGTACTGATGGTGAGAAATATGCCGATGGGGAGAAACGGGCTGACGGCAAGGAACGCTCTGACGGCAGGAAACCGGACAAGACGGAGAAGGCACAGGAAAAAGCGGATAAGGCCGGGCGGAAACTGGAATCGGCCCGGGAAAAGCTGGCCTCACAGAAGCCGCCCAAACAGCCGGGACTGGCAAAGAAGGCTGTCCGGGGTGTGCGGGCGGAGGTATGGTTTTACACCCACAACAAAATACACGAGATTGAGCATGAGAACGTAGGCGTGGAAGGAGCCCATAAATCCGAGCTTGTGGCAGAGGCAGGAACCCGTAAGCTCGCCCGGTTTGCCAGACGCCGCTACCGTGAGCACCCGGCCCGCCGGGTGGCGAAATGGGAACGAAAGGAGCTGGCGGCACGGGCCAATCTGGATTTTCAGAAGATGGCAAAGGAACACCCGGAGCTTGCCAGCAACCCGCTCTCCCGCATGGCACAGAAATGGAAACTGAAACGCCAGTATGCCAGACAGGCAAGACAGGCCGCAAAGCAGGGGGCACGGGCGGCGAAGAAAACAGCCGCCACAGCCGGAACCATTACGAAACGGGCGGTTCAGGCGGCGGCCCGCCACCCGGTATTTATCCTGATTATCGTGGTACTGTTCCTGCTGTTTTATATCCTGTCAGCGTTTTCCTCCCTTATCCCCATGCTGGGGAGCGGCCTTGCAAACGCCATATCCGGCACCTCCTACGCCTCCGCTGACAGCGACCTTTTAGGGACGGACGAGGACTATACCGCTCTGGAAAATGACCTGAAACAGAAGATTGCCAATATCGAGCACACCCACAGCGGCTATGACGAATACCGCTACAACGTAGATGAAATCGGCCACAACCCCTATGAGCTTGCCTCCTACCTGTCGGCCAAATACCACAGCTATACCCGGTCAGGGATACAGGGCGAACTTGGGGAGGTCTTTGAAGCACAGTACGAGCTGACGCTGACCGAGGAAGTGGAAATCCGCTACCGCACAGAAACCAGCACAGACGCGGACGGCAACGAGACGAGCGAGGAAGTCCCTTATGAATACTATATCCTCCATGTGACCTTAAAAAACCGCACTCTCCCCGCCGTGGTGAATACCCGGCTTACCATGGAGCAGAAGGAGATTTATTCCGTCATGCAGGAATTAAAGGGCAACAAGCCCCACCTGTGGGAAGGCATTTACACGGGAGGCGGCACAGGGACGGACCCCGGCTACCAGATACCCGGGGAGGCCCTGTCCGACCCGTCCTTCGCGGCCCTGATTGGGGAGGCGGAGAAATACTTGGGCTATCCCTATGTATGGGGCGGTTCCAGCCCGTCCACCTCCTTTGACTGCTCCGGCTTCGTCTGCTGGGTATTTTCCAACAGCGGCGTCCATAACCTGCCCCGCACCACGGCGCAGGGCATTTACAACCAGTGCGCCCGTGTCTCCCCCGCTGACGCAAAGCCCGGCGATATCATCTTTTTTACTGGCACCTATGACAGCGGCGTGCCAGTCTCCCACGTAGGAATTTATGTAGGCAACAATATGATGATCCACTGTGGGAACCCAATTCAATACGCCAGTATCAGCACGTCCTACTGGACGCAGCATTTCTACGCATTTGGCCGTTTATCAGGAAATTGACCGTCATAAACAGAAAGGAGATTCGCATGAACAGACTTGAAAAAATCGAGAAGGATTTGGAGAAAGCCCGGGAGAAGGCCGCCGAGTGCCAGGCCAAAGTCCGGGAACTGGAAAAACAGAAACAGGAGGAGGAAAACAGCCAGATCGTGCAGGCGGTGCGCTCCATGAAGCTGACCCCTGCCGAGCTCCTGGCTTTCCTAAACAACCCGAAGGACACCCCTGCCGCTTCGGGCCAGACTGGCCCGAAGTCCGCTGACGGAAAAGAAAAGGAGGACGAAGCCCATGAAGAAGCCTAACCTTCACCGATTGTCGGCGCTGGCCGCCTGCCTGCTGTGCGGTACTTATTTTACAATCCCCGCCTACGCCCAGAGCAGTGAACCGCAGGCCGAAACCACATCGGCTGAAACTATCCCAGTTGAAACCGTGACCCCGGAGGAACCGGCGGAGCCCAATCCCTTCACCCCGGACGGAACCGGAACCGTGGTGGATAAGGCCACCGACAAGGACGGGAAGGAATTTTACACCATCACCACCCCGGACGAGAATATCTTCTTTCTGGTGATTGATAACCAGAAGTCCAGCGAAAATGTCTATTTCCTGAACGCCGTCACGGAAACAGACCTCCTTCCCCTTGCGGAAAAAGACGGTGAAGGAACGGCTGTGGAGCCGGAAACCACACCCGCACCGAAAACGGAACCGGAAACGGAAACGCCCACGGAGGAACCAGAACAGCCGGAGCCAGCGCCCAAAGAGGATAAGGCAGACAACGGCCTGTTCTCCCTCCTTCTGGTTGCGGCGGTAGTCCTGATTGGCGGCGGGGCCGGATATTACTTCAAAATCTATAAGCCCAAACATCAGGCCCCGGACTTGGAGGACGATTATTGCGAGTATGAGGAAGAAGCCGAGGAACCGGAAGAATCCGAAGAAGATGATACCCCGCCGTGGAACGAAGAAGAACCGGAAGCAGGCGGGGAGGACAAGGAGGACAGGAAATGAATTTCACAGACAGCCCTTTTGAACAGATGATGAAGGAGGTTCCCCGTCCGGGCAGGGGCAGTTCCGGTCCCTGCGCCGGGTGCCGTTATGCTAAAGAGTGCAAAAACCAGAAAGGACGCTGCCGGAAGAAGTTCCGCGCCCTGCTTGTGGAGCCGCAGGCTTCGGGCCAACGTGGCCCGAAGTCCTGATGGCCCGGGAGCTGACCCGTGACGAGAGGAAGAAAATCCGGGGGCTTGTCACGGGCATGTGCGCCAACTATGACAGCGAAACCGGCCTGTGCCTCCCGCTGGACTGCCCCTGCTATATGCTGAATAAATGGTGGACAGGCGCTTACTGCCGCTACTTCCGTCGCTCCGTCCTGCCCCTCAATCCGGCATTGGAAACCACCTTATTGGAGAAAGGGCCCGCCCCCGGGCTCCGACCCTGCACGGTCTGCGGCAGGCTCTTTTTGCCAATGGGGCGGCAAGCCTACTGCTCCGAAGCCTGCAAGGCCGAGGGGAACCGCAAAAAGAGCCGGGAACGTATGCGGAAAATGAGAAGGAAAACGGAGGGCCCCTGTTACGTTTTGCCCTCCGGGAAAGCCTGATTTTGCAGGATTTCTAAGAGGCAGAACCGGGGCCGTGATAATCTGATACCTCTGTCCCCGGTTTTGCTGTTTATTTCGTAACATCATCAGACTTCGGGCCATGCTGGCCCGAGGTCGGAAAGGAGAATCTGCATGGAAGATTTAAAAGGGTATCAAATCCAGAAGGAGGCCGTCTTTGAGAATGGCCGGGGCTTCGCGCTGGCCCATAACCCGGAGGCGCAGTCCCCCTTTGTAATCTGGCATTTCACGGTTATGCCGGAAGGGGAACGCAATTATTATGGCTATACAGCCTGCCGTGGTATCCTGCCGCCGGAAAAAGAATTTGAGAGGTTCCTGTTCGCCTACGACTATGTTTACAAGGTTCCGCAACTGCCGGAGGGCAAAAGGCCGAGGGGAACGGATTATTACCGGTATTACACCCGCTATCCCCTTGACGCGAATGCCTTCCCAAAATCAAAGGAGCTGGGGCTGTTGGAGATTGCCCCTTACGATAACCGGACGATGGTGGAAGGCAATTCCATACGGACGTGGGGAGAACTGATTTATACTAAGCCGCTGCCGGAAAAGCTGGTGGCTGATTATGAGCTCAAACCCTCCCGCCTGAATCCTGACGTAAGAAGGAAAATGGAGGAGCAGACGCAGGCGCTTGGCAAATGGGAGGACAGCCGCCATTTCGGTGATAAGCGGCGGTTGACATGGTTCCATCCGGATTTTGGGACGTATATCCTGAAACAGCCCCTTTCCCCAGAACAGCTTTCCGAACGGATTGAGGCCATGGAGGAATTGGAGGCAGAGCGGAAAGAAAAACGGTCAATCACCGCCCAGCTCCGCAAAGAGACGAATCAGGAAAAGGAAAACAGGGAACCGCCCGCGAAAAAGGGCGGCCACTCCCACGAGGACAGATAGGAGGACGAACCATGCACGAAAAAGACAATTATTTAAAAAATGCAGAGCTTTCCACAGAGCAGAACTGCAACATGATTGACGGGATTCCCAATAATACGCCGCTCCCTCCGGCTCCCCCGGAACCGGACAGAAAGCCGCTGGATAAAGTAAAGGAGCCACCCTCCCGCAAACGGAGCCGGGAACGTGAGGACAGATGAAAGGCCGCAGGCGCGATATCCACCTTCATGTGATGGTGACGGCAGAGGAACTGGCAAGAATAAGAGAACGCATGGACGAGGCCGGTATCACCAACGCCGGGGCCTATGTGCGCAAGATGGCCTTAAACGGCTATATCCTCCATGTTGACCTCTCCCCCGTAAAGGAGCTGGTTTCCCTTCAGCGGCGGTGCGCCAACAATCTCAATCAGGTGGCCGTCCATGCCAACATGTACGGCGTATACCCGGAGGAAATCGCAGGGCTCCAGCGTGATTATGAAACGCTGTGGGGGCAGGTTTCCGATGTGCTGAAAGAGCTTTCCGAGCTGGTGGCAAAGTAACAGACGGGGCGGCGGCCATGGACTGACAGTTATGGCCTGCCGCCCTTTCTTTTTTTGAGCTTCGGGCCAATATGTCCCGAAGATATAGTCAAAATCACGTATATATGATAAAATACAAATATTATGTAGAATCGTGTTCGTTAAAATTGAGAACCAAATTATCAGAGATTGTTTGTATAAATATCGTATGCAGGAGGATACAAAAGTGAATAATTTAAGAGGCTCGGAATGGCATAAGTGGGATTTACATATTCATACAGCTTCATCATATGATAGTCCTTATCGGGGAGATGATGCTGATGAATTACTTTGTGCTACATTGCATGATAACAATATTAGTGCTGTAGCTATTACAGATCACTTTAAAATTGATGCTGATAGAATTTCCCATTTAAGGTCTTTGGCTCCCGATATCGTATTTTTTCCAGGAGTAGAACTAAGAACAGATAAGGGCGCAGACAATCTTCACCTAATAATTGTGTTCTCTAATGAAATAGATTTATCAACATTATCAATGGATTTTGAAGCAATTATGTTAAGGACTAATGCAAAATCAAATAGTTCACCAGAAACAATCTATTGGACATTTGAAGATATAGTAAGTTTTGCGAAATCACATGACGGACTTATTACAATTCATGCGGGAAAAAAGACAAATGGTATTGACAAGGAAATTTCTAATGCTCTTCCAGTAAAAGAGGCAATAAAGGCAGATATTGCAGAAAATATTGATTTCTTTGAAATCGGTAAGAAAACAGATATTAATGATTATTATAAATGGGTATTTAAGGAAGTAGAAGAAAAACCTTTAATTATGTGCTCGGATTGCCATGACCCGAGAAAATATACATCTAAAGAGAACTTATGGATTAAAGCTAATCTTACATTTGAAGGTTTAAAGCAATGCCGCTATCAACCTACGGAACGCGTTTATATTGGTAGTATTCCACCAGCATTAGATAGAGCGAACAAAAATGGAAAGTCTAATATACAACGAATTTCTGTCCATAAAAATGAGAATCCTAAAAATGTAGATATAGATTGGTTTGATTTTGAATTGCCACTAAATTCAGGTCTTGTAGCAATAATCGGAAACAAGGGAAGTGGTAAAAGTGCATTATCAGATATAATTGGCCATTTATGTAAATGTAATACTATGGAAAATGCTTCGTTTTTAAATGAAACCCGTTTTCGTAAACCACCGAAGAATTTTGCAGAAGATTACATTGCTACTATACAGTGGGGAGATTCTCACGTTGAATCTATATCTTTATCAGAAAGTAACTACAATACAACCATTGAAGATGCCCAATATCTCCCTCAAAAATATATTGAGGAAGTCTGTAATGATATAGGTAATGAATTCCAACGAGAAATTGATCGAGTGATTTTTTCTTACGTAGACCGTACTGAGCGTGGCACAGCAACCAATTTAGAAGAATTAGTTTTTAATAAGTCAAAAGCTATTTCTTTGTCCATGCAAAAATTAAACATTGAAATTAATGATATCAATGATACCTTGATTAAACTTGAAGAGAAGAAAACTACCCAATATAGGATACATATAAGTGACAGCCTAAAAAAATTAAAAGATACTTTAGAACGACATGAGAATACTAAACCACAAGAAATAAAAAAGCCCGAACCTAAGGAAGGTAAATCAGATTATCAAGATAAATTAAAAACTTTAAATAGTTCTATTGAGAGTTTAGAAACAAAAATTGAAGAGTATCGTAATAATTTAACGCAAATAAACATTGTAATAGATGAAGCAAACCAACTTATTGCCAAACTGGATTTATTAGAATCTAATGTAAAAGAAACAGAGTTATTATTGAAAGATTTTATAAAAAAGTATTCATTAGATGTTGACGAAAGCGGCATTACGTTGGTTACGCCTAAGGAAACTATACAACAGTATATTCTTAAATTAAGTAATGATAAGATTGTATTTCAAAAATCACTTAATGGTTCTGATACAGAAGATGGTCTTTTAGATAAACTCGAAAAAGAAAAAGAAAAGAAAAGTTCGCTTATATCCACAACGGATAGCGAAGAAAAGCAATATCAAAAATATTTATCTGATCTTGATGAGTGGGAAAAACAGCGCAAATTAATTATTGGCACCAAAACTACAGAAGATACATTAACATATTTTCAAAATGAAGCCGACTATATTGAAAACGAGTTAGATACAATTTATGAAGGCACAAAAAGTAGACGAGATGAAAAAATCAGAGAATTATATCTACAAAAAAGTAATCTTGTTTCAGTGTATCACGAAATATATGCGCCAGTAGAAATTGAAATTAAAAAGCTGTTAGGAGAATTAGAAGAAAGCATAGAATTTGCCGCAGAAATTCAACTGGAGCAAAGTGATTTTGCTGAAACCGCTTTATCCTTAATAAATCAAAAATATGCCGGCCTTTTTAAAGGAAAAAGTGAAGCATATAATAAAATGAATCAGTTGCTTAGAAGGACTGAATTTGATAACGTGGATAGTGTTATAGATTTTATTCACGATGTTCTGGTTGTAGTGGATGAAGATTTAGATAATTCAACAAAAAAAGTTCCTGATAAAAAAGCATTATATAATTTGTTATGTTGCTTGGATTATATCGGAGTTTCCTTTAAATTAAAAATGGGAGAAAGAGATTTGGAGGAATTATCTCCTGGCGAAAGGGGCATTGTCTTACTTGTCTTTTATCTGGCATTAAGTCAAAATAATATTCCAATAATAATTGACCAGCCAGAGGATAACTTAGATAACCAGTCTGTTTATAGTAAATTAGTTCCTTGTATATGTGAAGCTAAGAAAAAACGACAAGTTATTATAGTTTCTCACAATCCAAATATAGCAATAGCATGCGATGCAGAGCAAATTGTATATTGCCATATGGATAAAAATACACATACAATTACCTATGAAGCTGGTGCTATAGAAAATTCAATAGTAAAAGGTCATGTCGTTGATGTTTTGGAAGGTACTATGCCTGCATTTAATTTACGTCAAAGGAAATATACACAGAAATAAACGGATTTTTAGGGAGAGCTACTTATGCTCTCTCTTTTCTATTCTTCGGGCCACACTGGCCCGAAGTCCCGGGACAGGATTCGCTAATCATTCGCAACATTCCTGTCCCGGGGCCGCCATGGTAAAATATAGGTAGAAAGAATAAAAGGCGTTATAAATGAGATTACTGCTAAAGCTGTTTGCCGTTCCCGTCATGCTGGCGCTGACAATCCTTGCGGCCATGTTGATGTTCCTGTTTGATATCTGTTCGTATCTCCTGACAGTGGCTTCTGTCATAACAGCACTTTTGGGTATCGGGCTTTTCTTTACACCCACTCCGCACGGCGGGTTCATCTTCCTGTTTCTGGCCTTCCTGCTTTCCCCTTATGGATTGCAGGCGGTTGCCGGACTTCTGATTGAGGCGGTGGACGGGCTGGGCAGTTCCCTCCGCCAGTTCCTCGTAAGCTGATACTGCTTCGGGCCACACTGGCCCGAGGCCAATGACGGCGGCTCGCAAGGGCCGCTGTTCTGTTTGGGAAGGAGGGATTCATCTGGCTACCACCACTCTTTTGAAGCGTCACGCCAATGAGGGAGAAACCATAGCCGAGGCAATCCGTGACTGTCTCGACTATGGGAAAAATCCTGAAAAGACGGAGAACGGAAAATACGTTTCCTCATACGAGTGTGACCTGGCTACGGTGGCCGCCGAGTTCCTTTTGGCAAAGGCCAGCTATAAGGCTATCACAGGCCGGGAGCAGAAAAAGGAGGACGATATCCTGTGCTATCAGATACGCCAGTCCTTCCTCCCCGGGGAGATTACGCCAAAGGAGGCAAACCGTATCGGGTATGAGTTGGCTATGCGCTGGACAAAAGGCCGCCATGCCTTTATCGTCACCACCCATACGGACAAGAAACACATTCACTGTCACATTTATTACAATTCAACGACCCTCGACTGCACCCGGAAATTCCGTAATTTCTGGGGCTCGTCATTCGCCCTGCGCAGGCTCTCCGACCGGTTGTGCCTGGAAAATGGGCTGTCCATTGTGGAGAATCCAAAGCCCCGGAGCAAAGGAGATTATAAGAACTACGGCGAATGGCTCCAAAACAGGGAGAGGCCGCTTAACTTTCAGGATAAACTGCGGCTGGCAATCGACACGGCACTGGCAAAGCGCCCCGGCGATCTGGCGGCCTTCCTCTCCCTCATGGAACAGGCTGGTTATGAAATCAAGAAGGTCAGAGGCGGCGGCCTGTCTTTCCGGCTGGCCGGACAGGGGCAGGAACGGTTTACCCGTCTGCGGGCCTCCACGCTGGGGGAAGGGTATGACTTAAAAGACATACTGGCTGTCATAGACGGGAGCCGAAAACGCTCCGGCCAAAGCCCCCGCAAGGTCAATCTGCTGGTGGATATTCAGGCAAAGCTGGCCGAGGGGAAAGGGCCGGGATATGAGCGCTGGGCTAAAGTATTCAACTTAAAACAGATGGCCGCCGCACTCGCCTATTTGCAGGATAACGGCCTGACGGAATACGGGGAATTGGAGAAAAAGGCCGCCGAGACAACAGACTGTTTCCACGTCCTCTCTGACCAGATAAAGCGGACAGAGAACGCCATGAATACCAACCGGGAACTGAAAGCGGCCACGGTACAGTATGCCCGCACACGGCCTGTCTTTGAGAAATACAAAGCGGCAAAATACAGCCGGAAATTCCTTGCGGAGCATGAGGCGGACATTGAGCTTTACCGGGCGGCACAGGCTGACTTGAAGCGTCTGCTTGACGGGGCGAAGCTCCCGAAGATGGACGTACTAAAAGAAGAAGGACGGAGGCTGGCGGAGCAGAAACGGAAGCTCTATGCGGAGTATCAGAGAATACGGCGGGATATGCAGGAAGTCAACACGGCGAAAGCAAACATTGATTATCTGCTGGGCTATGCCGGGCAGGATAAAAAGAAAGAACAGGAGCGATAGAGACGGTGAAAATAAGGAGCAAAGCGACGCAGCCACTTCGGGCCAGTATGGCCCGAAGTTCCGGGTTTGGGGCGGGCCCCAACAAGCCTCCTCCGTGCCATCTGTGGCCACGGAGGAATTGCTTGCCATTTAGTGACACCCCGAAAAATGACACAAAAAAACAGAGGCTCTTACTCCTGAACCTCCGTTTCCCTTGCTTTTTTCAGCCCTTCGGCTGTGGCCTCCATGACAACAAGCTCCTTCTCATTCATCGCATTGAGCATAACATCAATGTGCTTACGGCAACTTTCCCCGCTCCGCTGATTTTCCTTGTAGAAAAACTGGTCTACGGAAATATCAAACATGGTAACGAGCTTGAAGAACAGATTAAAACTGGGGTGTTGCCCCTTGTTCTCAATATTCATAATTGTGCGGTCAGTTTTTCCAACTAATTCCGCAACATAGGCTTGCGTCCAGCCCCGTTCCTCACGGGCCTTTTTGAGAGCCAGCCCTAAGCCATGAAAGTCAAACTTTCTCTCGTCTTGGTACATAATTTATCACCCTATGTCATTGTACATTTCAGGTGATAGTATTGGAATGTAATAGAATTTTATGCAGAGTAGTATTTTATTTCATATTATTATAATGTTGCCATGAAAAAGATGTTCATATATAATGTATGTGGTTTAATGTAATAAAGTTTAACACAATATACATAAGGAGTTGCCTATGCAAAACATATTACTTATTGAAGATGAAGAAAATCTCAATCGTGGAATTAGCCTAAAATTAAAAAAAGAAGGCTATACGGTTTTCTCTGCCTCCACTGTAACCGAAGGTTTATATATATTTCACAATAATAAAATTGATCTTGTCATTTGCGATATTGGCTTACCTGACGGAACTGGCCTAGACGTCTGCAACACTCTCCGCAAAAAAAGTGATGTACTTTTTCTATTCCTAACCGCCTTAGATACAGAGGTGGATATGATAACCGGCTACGAAATGGGGGCTGATGATTATATAACAAAACCATTCAGTATGAGTGTGCTTATCTCAAAAATCAACGCCATATTAAAACGTAACGCTAGGTCACTTGATACGGTAATTCATTCAGGAGAACTCACCTTCTTTTTAGACGAAAAGCGTGTTACAAAAGGTGATACTCCCCTCTCCATCACACCAACGGATTGGAAGTTATTGACGGTCTTTATTGAAAATCCACGACGTATTCTTTCCCGCAACCAACTACTTGAACACTTATGGGATATTAATTCAGACTATGTAGATGAAAATGCTGTTGCTGTTAATATCCGGCGGCTTAGGGAAAAAATCGAAACAGACCCCTCCAATCCTGTTTATATTAAAAATGTGCGCGGATTAGGATATGTCTGGGAAATGGAGTGTGACACCAAATGATAGTCAAAAAAGAGGTTTCACTTTTGTTCAAGCTAATTCTGATTTTCTTGTTTGTTATTTTTGCCGCTGAAATTATTGTACTGCCCAAAATAGAACATGATATGTTAAAAGAGGCAGGCAGGCAAGAACTGGTAACAGTACAACAAATCTGTGGGGCTGTGCTTGAAAACAACCCAGAGCTTGAACAAAATTTTATTTTGGGGCTTCGCAAGCCAACAAAACATTGGCAAGAAACCGGAGAAAAAATTTTGAATCAATATGGCTATGACGAGAATCATTTACTATCGGATAACACACTTTACGCCTCTTACCTGATTGCATGGAAAAACTGGACAGCCTTTTTTCTGATTACCGCAATCCTGTTTCTGTTTGCCTTGCTTTTATATATTTATATTAATATCCGCGGTTATAACCTGAAATTATCGCAGATATTAGAACAGTATTTATCAGAAGATTTCTCTTTTGCATTTAGTACGGAACCGATTCGCAAAGGTCGAATTGATTTTATGATAAATCAGGTAGGCGACCGCCTAAAACAGTTAGGACACCAAATTAAAACAAAAAATACGAAAATCATTCAAGAAAAAGAAAGCACAAAAGCACTTGTCACAGATATATCTCACCAACTAAAAACACCGATGGCGGCGTTAAAAACATGTTTTTATATGTATCTTGATGCTGGGAACACTGATGAGAAAGCCGAATTTTTACAAAGAAGCCAGACACAATTAGTAAAGCTGGAGCAGTTGATTTCCAGCTTGATGAACATATCACGTTTGGAGACTGCCATGATCTCCCTGTCCGTACAGCCTGTATTTCTAAATGATTTACTTGTAACTGCGGTTAATGGAATTTATGAAAAAGCCAGAAAGAAAAATATTGAAATTGCCTTGCAAGAAATTGAAAATATCTCCTTACAATTAGATGAGCATTGGACGAGCGAAGCGATTATCAATGTCTTAGACAATGCAGTGAAATACAGCCCCGAATACAGCCATATTAACATTTCCGTGCAGAAACAACATTTTTATACCCGCATTGAAATTACAGACGAGGGTATCGGTATACAAGAAAGCGAGTATAATAAAATTTTTCTGCGCTTTTATCGTTCCAACGAGCCAGCCATAAAAAAGATAGAAGGAAGTGGTGTCGGTCTGTATTTGACCCGTATGATTCTGGAACGTCAGGGAGGAACAATCAGTGTTAAATCAGCTCCGGGAAAAGGCAGCACCTTTATTCTGCAATTTAAAAATTGATTGATAAAAGGCCGGAGAATCCGGTCTTTTGTTATACATAAGTAAGCTGTGCTATCTTCGGGACAGGTTGGCCCGAAGTATCCCTTCTGTTATACAACGGTAAGCTATCCTGTAAGGTTCCTGTAAGTATTCTTTGATAAAGTAAATTAGGGAAGGGTACGAAGGAGGTGAAACATGGATACAACGTTAATTACTAACTATTTTGAACTCTATGGTGGTTTGGCAATCTTTGTTATTGTCCTGTTGGAATATTTGAATCTTCCTGGATTTCCAGCCGGGATTATCATGCCGCTGGCTGGTGTCTATGCCGCAAAAGGAGGACTTAGCCTCTTGTCAGCAATTACTATTTCTGTTGCCGCCGGAGAACTTGGAAGCTGGATATTATATTTTTTAGGCGCATATGGTGGAAATGCCTTCTTAAAAAGGTATCTGAATAAATTCCCGAAGCATGAACCTGCCATAAACCGCACATTTGAGTTAATCCGGCGCAAAGGTTATTATGGTATTTTTTTCAGCAAACTGATTCCGATGATCAGGACTGTAATTTCTATCCCAGCCGGAATTATGAAGATGGATTTTACAAGGTATTCTATTGCTTCGTTTTTCGGCGTAACTGTTTGGAATACGGTGTTTGTCGGAGCCGGGTACATAATTGGAGAACCTATATTGAATTTAATTGCGGGGAGGTGAGGGAATGAGGATTGCTATGATGACAAATAATTATAAACCGTTTGTCGGTGGAGTACCTATCTCTATTGAGCGTCTTGCAGATAGTTTACGGGCTTTAGGAAATACTGTTTATATTTTTGCTCCAGATTATAAATCCAATGTTCCAGATGATGAATATACGTTTCGGTTTCCGACAACACAAAAAAGAATTGCAGGTGCGGTTCCTGTTCCCAGTCTTATGTACCATCATGTTAAGGGAATCATTTCAACACTGGCTATTGATTTAATTCATGTTCATCACCCTGTTATGATTGGAAATGTAGCAACTCGTCTGGGAAAGGAATTACATATTCCGGTCGTGTTTACTTATCACACAAGATATGAGCAATATCTGCATTATTTAAAACCTCTGGGATATTTGCAAAATAAGGCTAATGAGGGCTCTGTCTTTGGAAAATTAATTATCGGCTTTGTCCAGGAGCAAATTGTACAACGCTATCTCAATTATTTTATTAAGAAATGCGATATGGTTTTTGCGCCAACAGAATCTATTCAAAAGCGCCTAAAACAGTATGACTTTTATACGCCCGTAAATATCGCACCAACGGGCTTGCCAGAAAATAGTTTTGAAGCCCACTCTGGGGCTACAGAGATTCGACAGCGCTATTTACAAGGCAAAAAGTATCTTTTCTGCACTGTTTCCAGATTGGCAAAAGAAAAAAATCTTTCCTTCATGCTTCAAGGTATTGCAAAAGCAAAAAAACAGTCAGGAGATATTTTCAATGTAATTGTCATAGGTGATGGACAGGATAAGAACTATTTACTAAACCAGTCTGCCAACTTGGGAATTGATAAAAACGTATTTTTTATTGGTGAAATACCCAATCAGATGATTCCAGACTATCATCAGGCTTGTGATTTGTTTCTATTTTCTTCAAAATCTGAAACACAGGGGATTGTACTATTAGAAGCCATGGCCGCTTATCTGCCTGTTATCGCAATAAACGCAACCGGTGTTGCTGATGTTGTGGAAAATGGACAAAATGGAATACTCTCCACTGATTCGACAGAAGAATGGGCGAAAAACTTAGTCTTTATTATGAAAAACCGGAATGTTCTTACAGGAATGAGAATAGGAGCCAGAAGAACAGCCCAGCGTTACAGTGAGAAAATAATTGCGGCTCGTATTTTAAGTCATTATCAATATCTACAAAAAAACTATCAGGCAGAACAATGGCTTTATTATCATTTAGGCAGAAACTATCAAACCATATTATTAAAGGAGAATTATTAAGATGGATATTATTCTTGAAACAAAAGACCTTATAAAAACATATGTCACTGGAATCAATACTTTTAATGCGGTGAATCATACTTCAATCCGCATTGAACGGGGAGACTTTGTTACGATTGTAGGTAAATCCGGTTCCGGCAAAAGTACACTGCTTCATTTAATTGGAGGTTTAGATTCTCCCACTTCAGGAGAAATCTGGATTGACAATGAATGTATCACAAAAATGTCTGAAGAAGATTTATCTGCATTCCGCAGGCGAAAAATTGGTTTTATCTTTCAGGCGTTTAATCTGGTTCCCTCGTTAAATGTTTGGGAGAATATAATCCTGCCTATCGGTCTTGATGATAAGAAGCCAGATATGCCCTATCTGAAAGAGATTATCGAAATGCTGGGACTGACTGATAAACTCACCAATCTTCCTAATACATTATCAGGAGGACAGCAACAACGTGTTGCTATTGCAAGAGCGCTTGCAACAAAACCCGCTATCATTTTAGCAGACGAGCCGACAGGAAACCTCGATTCTAAAACCAGTGATGAAGTAATGACACTTTTAAAAACCTCTGCTTTCAAATATGAGCAGACACTTATTGTAATCACGCATAATGAAGATATTGCACAGATGGGAAAACGTAACCTGATAATTACAGATGGCAAGGTGGTGGAAGAATGAAAACAGTTTATCATTTAGCATTCAGCCGTTTAAAGTACAATAAGGGACGATCTTTTCTCACTGCTATTGCTATTGCTTTAATGACAACGCTCCTAATGGCTATCGGCAGTTCTGCTTTTACCTTTATCCGCTATCAGCAGATAGAAACCGAACAAAATGCTGGGAATTACCATGTCATTTTGAAAGGAGTTACACCAGAACAGATTTTTAAATTGGAAAATCATACTGATGTAGAATCTGTTTTGACAAGGGAAAGTATTGCCTCCATAGAAATTTCAAAACTTAGCGCATTTTTAAATTATGAGGTATTAAGAAAAGGAAGTATTAAACAAACAGAATTAAAAGAAGGTAATATGCCATCAGAGGCAAACGAAATTGCCGGGCCTCCTGCTCTGTTTGAGCGATTGGGAGTAGCACCGCAAATTGGGCAAGAGATACAGCTACCCTTACGGATTCAAGGGGGCGCTATACAAAATTTTGAATTTGTGATTAGTGGAATCTTGGAACAGCAAGATATATCTAATCTCAATGTAAATGAAACACGGCTTGTCTACGGCGCATATATTTCAGAAAAATTCGTTGAACAGAATGTTATGCCGGAAAAACGTGTCTATAATGCTTATCTCCGCATTATGAATGAAAAAGAGTATGCCAAAGATGAAATCGAGGAAATGTGTATAGAAATAGCTGAGGATGTAGGGTTGAGTAAAGCGGACGTTTCCTACAACGACCAATACCTTACTTATATGACTAATCCCAGTATAGAAGCGCAGAAGGTAATGGTTGGATTTGGACTTTTGGTGATTATCCTTGGCGGCATGGTAATTTACAGTATTTATTATGTTTCCGTCATATCTAACATTCAGGAGATGGGCAAGTTAAAAGCACTTGGAGCAACAAAGAAGCAAATACGGCGGCTACTTTCAACAGAAAGCATGACACTTTCTATTATTGGTATTCCGTTAGGGATTCTGTTAGGCTACCTCATAACAGCGGCCATGTTTACGTTGATTATATTTACAGGCGAAAGTGAGGTCGATACATTTTGGTATCCTGCTGTAGTTCTTGCAGTCATAGCCGCCGTTCTGCTCACGATATTAGTTTCTATCCGAAAACCAATGAAAATGGCGTCGGCAATATCACCAGTTGAAGCCATGCGATATCAAGAGCCGCAGGGGAAGAAAAAGCAGAAAAAATCTTTTAAAACTCTCTCTATCTCAAAATTAAGTTATGCAAATTTACAGAGAAACAAACGCAGAACCATAGTGACGCTATTGGCACTTGGTTTCTCTGGAATTTTATTTATGGTGACTGCCAATGTCGCAAACAATCTGAAAGCAGAAAACTATGCAAGAATGCTTATGCCAAAAGGTGACTTTGAAATAAGCCTTAATTATGCGTTGAACGATCAGGAATACCCGGAAAATAATCTGAATTTCCTCCAACAACAAAATTTTTTTGGAGATAGCTTAAAAAATCTAATAATGTCTATTAATGGGGTGGAACGTATAGAAGAAAACCATACTGTATTAGCAGAACCGGAAAATGTAAAATTAGAAGAACAGCGGGTTGAGTTGAAGGGAATCTCTGAAGGTGATTTAGATTCTTTGAAAGGCACATTAAAACGTGGTTCTCTGGACTATAACCAACTTATACAATCTAACGGAATTATTTTCACTTGGGATATTTTATTTGAAGAATATGGATTTCATATTGGGGATACGATAGAATTAACACTCTATGATGGTAATAGGAAAATCCCTTTTACTGGTACTTTATTAGCCAGTACAAACAGTAGTGAAGAAACGTTCTTAATTGCTGATGACATACTGGAAAGCCTGATTACTGATGTAAATCCTACAACAGCATTATACATTACTGTTCGTCCAGAAAAATTTGATAGCATAAAAACACAACTGAACTCACTGCAACAGAATAATTCCCATTTTTCATTCAAAGCATATGATGAAGAAATGGGTATAGCTGAACATGTAATTCGTTCTATCCAGTTTACTATCTATGGACTATTGGCTGTGATTGGTATTATTGGATATATCAGCCTTGTTAATACTATGATCACAAGCATTTTGGTCCGAAAAAAAGAATTGGGAATTTTACAGGCTATTGGCTTATCAGACAAACAGCTCCGGCAAATGATACACCGAGAAGGAATGTTTTTCACATTTGGTACACTATTATTAGCTCTTGTATGTGGCAACGGATTAGGTTACATATTGGTACGCTTTATAAAAAACACGAAAATATTGATGATAAACAAATATGAGTACCCATTTATTCCAACGGTTCTTTTAATTGTTGCAATCTTTCTGGGACAGATAGCTATTACATTTTTTACGAACCGATATATCCACAAACAATCATTAGTTGAAAGAATGCGAGATTAAAACGAAAAACTGATTATCATTCCATCTGCCCGGCGGCAGAAAAGAAAAAAACCGTCGCTGGGTAGCACTTTTCCATACCTATATTGTATATCGCAACGGCGGTTTTGATTTTTCAAAGCCGCCGTTTCTTTATGCCTCAATGGGGAGGAATGACGACTAATTCTGGCAATAATGGCGGCTTATGGAGGTAGCCGCCATGACACAAAATAAGCGCCGACAAATTACGACAGAAATCTTCCTGTTAAAAAAAGTCCGTATCCTACGCAGGGACAGTCTGGTAGCTTATATGAAATTCTTTATGCCATAACCGATAATGCAATTTCATGCGCCTGTATAGCTTTTTGCTGTGCAGGCGTTTTTGCGTTCTTATGGACAAACCTCGGGCCAACATGGCCCGAAGCACAGCCCCGGTGCCGATCTCCACCGCCTCTATTTCGGTTGCTCATTCACCCAACACCGAAATGGAGGAAATTATGACTACTATAAATCTCCGGGACTATTACCCGTTTTATACCCACGACTATTTCATTGACGTACCTGACGAAGTGGTGGAACTGTTCAAAGAATTTGACCGAAAAGAGGCGGCCTATCGTCTGCGTACATACCGCCATAAAGCCTACTACTCTCTTGACCGGAATGACGGCATTGAGCATGAGGCGCTTTTTGTTTCCCTCTCTCCCCATGAACTGTATGAGCGCAAGATTTCCATGCAGGAGCTTCATGCCGCCATATCCAGTCTGCCGGACAAACAGGCGAAACGTGTCTATGCCCATTTCATTCTTGGCATGAGCCAGACAGATATTGCCAAAGCCGAAGGTGTCAGCAAAATGGCGGTAAGCTATTCCATTGAACGCGCTTTAAAGTCCATGGAAAAATATTTAAAAAATTCTTTGGATTGACTTTACAGAGAAGCGATTTTTGAAATGGTTTATGAGAGGCAAACAGACTCGGGCCAACGTGGCCCGAAGAAAAATACGCCTTGACTGCAATTTGAAAGCTGAATAAAAAGATACCCGGATACGAAGGGTTGATGTGTCCAGTGACAGGCCCGCCATGACCTCCATTGTCAGAGAATGGGGAGAGCGAAAAGGCTCATGCCGCAGGCAGGCCGTGGCTGGTCTGCCGGATAAAACACAAAGACCTTGTTACTTGCGTTTAGTCACCGTCCGAGCGTGAAGCGGCCTTGCAAGCCGTGAGCCGTCGCAGGCCATGAGAACGCCTTGCCATCAGAATGGGGAGAGTTGAGATACTATGGGGTGGACATGCCTACACCCGTCCGGGAATCTGATAAGTAACATCATATCATGGGGAGCCACCCGGCCTTACTGTCTTGTGACAGGCCAAATCTTCCGGTGCGGCTTCCCTGTTTTTCAAGAAGGAGTTTTTCAATGGGTAGAACATTTGAGGAAATTCAGGCTATGGCGGCAGACCCATGGAGTAATGACGCCTGCCGTGGCTACGTCATTTGGGCCATGGAGAACTGCGGATTTAAGCCGCCAGAAATAAAACAGGTTGTAGCCGAGTTATACACCGTATTTGACTTTAAGACCATTGAAGAAGCGGCCAGTCATTATTATGAAAGTTCTTTTTAACTTCGGGACAACCTGACCCGGAGTTTTAATTTTGCCCATTTTAAATTTCATCTATAGGATAAGCCTCAAACCGCATATGATGTAGCAAGCATACATAGAGGTGATTGTTATAAAAAGAGGAAAAGAAATCTGTTACTTACTTCAAAAAGCTGACACTGACAGTAATGAAATTGCTGAAAAAAAAGAACATCTGATAAAGCAGGGGTATCTTGTTGTCACCATTATCGAGGGTGCGGAACACATGGAGAAAGGTTTGCGGGAGGTTGTGAAGAACCATTTCCACTAATCATTCGCAACATTGTGTTATTCCCCCTATATAGTACAATATAGGTATAACGATAAGGAGGACGATATTATGATTTCAAAATTAACAGATACCCCTGAAATTATAGATGGCTATGTTCGGCTTTCCAGAGACGATAATAAGCGGAACTACTCGTCTATTGAAAACCAAAAAAAGATTATCCAACAATATGCAGAAGAAAATAACATGATAATCCGCCACATTTATGAAGATGACGGAATTTCCGGTTATTCATTCAACCGGCCCGATTTTCAAAAAATGATGGCTAGTCTTGATACCATTAACATCATTGTTGCTAAAGACTTATCCCGAATTGGCAGACACAATGCAAAGGTACTACTCTTTCTTGAAGAAATGGAGGAAATGGGAAAACGTGTTATCCTGATTGACGATAACTACGATTCTTTTTACTCTGATGATGATATAATCGGTATCAAAACATGGGATAATGAACGTCATGTAAAAAATACAAGCCGGAAGGTAAAGCGAATCAAGCGCATGGAGCAGGAAAGCGGAACGCTTGTCAGCCAGACACCATTTGGCTATACCAGACACCCTCTCAATAAACAGATGATTTTGATTGATGAAGAAGCCGCCGCTATTCTTAATCTGGAAAAGGAAATTTATCTGGACGGCAACGGAATACGAAAAACGGCTGAAATACTTTCAGAACGTGGTGTTCCCACTCCCAGTATGATAGATAAAGAACGTCATGAATCGTTAGGGCTTGTTTATAATAAGCAGGTAGCCTATCAGTGGAGTTACGGAATGGTAAAGGACACATTATTCAACGACTATAACAATGGTGTCCTTAGAACACACAAACGGGAACGTGTTACAATAAACGGTAAAGATAAAAAAGTTCCTAAAGAAAATCAATATATTTTTCCGAATCATCACCCCAAAATTTTTGATGATGATACCATGAAGCTGTTAAATGAAGTCAAGGACAGCCGCCATCATAGCAAATATAGAGGACAGAGAGCCCATGTAAACCTTTTTTCCGGCTGTCTGTACTGTAAAGACTGTGGCTGGAAACTAACGGCAATTAACCGCCCTAACCGTGGGAAATATTACGTGTGCGGCACTTACAATAAAAAGGGAAAGCAGTTTTGTCAACATGCCCACCTTGTGACAGAAGAAACCCTGATGGACGCTCTTGTTAAATATCTGGTTCTCTGCCGCGACAGTCTTGCAGATATTATCCAGAATTTTGACTTGTCAAAGCTAAAGGTAGAAACCTTCACTCCCACTGACAGCAAACAGCGTTTAGAGGCCGAACTTGAAAAAGTCAAAGAAGAACTAAAGGTTCTCATAACGCAAAAGGTAAGGGAGATTACCGCCAATCCTTCCATGAATGAGATTATCACTGAAACTTATACGGCCCTTCAAAGTGATAAAATGGAGCGTATTTCCGCTATTGAAAAAACGTTGCAGGATTTAACAAAGGAGCCTCATATCCCCTCCACCACAATCAAGCCCAGCTTACAGACGGCGCTGGACATTCTGAACGAGGTTCTTGAAAAGAAAGAACTAAGCAGAAAAGATATTGAGGTTCTGGTTGAGAAAATCATAGTGGATAAGGACGGCAACGTAGATATTTACCTGAAACACGGCCTTGGCAACCTTGCCGCCTATGATTTCAGGGCAGACAAAGAAAACCTGAAACTGACTATGCTGATTGAATCTATCCGGCTTCTGGAAAAGGACGAAACAGGCTTTACCTCGGTAAAATTCCTTGCCGACAGCCTGAAAGAGATGGGCTATCCCATGCACAAAAAGAAGTTTGTGACTTACATGGAGCACTTACTTGACTTAGGGCTGGTTGAGAAAACAGGAATCTACCATTATCCCTATAGAATCGTGGCTTCTCGACAGCAACTGCGTGATGTGGAAAAAATGTTCATCGTGGTAGGGCAGACTGGCGGTATGCCGGAAATGATCTTCGAATACATCTTAAAAAAGAACGGCATTGACCCGAAAACCGATCTGACCATCGACCAGAGCATCAATTTCGGCTTAACCGCAGCCGCATTCACCAGCAACGACGCTGATTACACTGTGGAATTTGAACCATTTGCCACAGGGCTTGAAAAAGAAGGCAGCGGAACGGTAGTGGCCTCTCTGGGCGTTGATTCCGGATATGTTCCCTATACTGCCTACAGTGCAAAAAAGAGCTATCTGGAAAAAAATCCTGAAATAATCCAGAAATTCACCAATGCCATCCAGCGCGGACTTGAGTACGTGAACACACATTCCGCAGAGGAAATTGCAGAGACAATAAAACCGCAGTTTAAGGAAACCGACACTGCCACGATTGCAACGATTATAGAACGCTACAAGGAGCAGGACACTTGGAAAAACGATACGGTTTTCGAGAAGGAAAGCTTCGAACTTCTGGAAAACATCCTGGAAGAAGCAGGAGAACTGAAAGAGCGCGTTCCTTATGAGGATCTTGTTACAACCGCCTTCTCAGAGAAAGCGGCAAAATAAACCGTAAAAAATCTGCTCTCCCTTTTCCATAATGATTCCAATATCTTCCAGATGTCGGAATCATTCCTGTCCTGATAATTTTCCGGCGTCCGTATATTTTTTCTCGTTCGGGAGAATACTAAGCAAAACGGAAAAATCCGTATACAGGAAAGGATGGTAGAATATGCAGAAAACTATAAATGTAATCGCTCTCACCATAGCTATTATCGGTGCGATCAACTGGGGGCTTATCGGGTTCTTTAACTTTAACCTCGTTTCCTATCTCTTTGGTTCCGCTTCCATGCTGTCCAAAGTTATCTATGCTCTGGTAGGAATCTGCGGTTTATATCTTATCGGCTTCTACGGCCCTGTGACACAGGAGAAATAACAATGACCTGCACGCTCCGCGCACAGGCCACCGCCTTTAATGAAAAACCACCCGGCAAAACCTGCGCCGTGCAGGGCTGCCGTGAAACAGACAGCTTCAAAAACAGGGGAGGCTGTGACCGGTACCGGTCACAGCCT
>NZ_KE992795.1:26604-36954 GCF_000466485.1 [Clostridium] symbiosum ATCC 14940
GGTTCCGAGGGAGGGTGTAGGAAACCTGCCGCCAGCGGCGGCAAGGCGCCTTTACCCTACCCTACGACCTTTTGGCAAGCCGGGAAATCGAGAACATCTTTGAAAACAGCGACTTTCTCGTTATGCTCTCGCAGGCCCAAGGTGACCGACAGATTTTGGCGAAGCAGTTAGGGATCAGCCCCACCCAGTTATCCTTTGTCACCAACAGCAACAGCGGCGAAGGGCTCTTATTCTTCGGGAATGTGATTATCCCATTCTCCGACAGGTTCCCACAGAATACCGAGATTTACCGGCTCTTAACCACCCGCCCGGAGGATTTGAAAGATGAAGCGGCAGGCGTATGACCGGGATACTTCGGGCCAAGTTGGCCCGAAGCTCACTCCGGCGGTACAGGAAATATCAAAAGAACAGGCCGTCAACTTTATCCATCAGTACCATTATTCAAAGATCATGCCACGGCTGAATCGGTTTTATTTAGGCTTTTTCAGGGATGGACAGTTATCCGGCGTGGTAGTATTGGGATGGGGTACGCAGCCCTTGCAGACAATCCGCAAGCTGTTTCCCTGCCATGTACTGCGGACAACGGACTATATCGAGATTGGGAAGATGTGTTTCCTGCCGGACTTCAACGACACCCAATGCTTCGGAAGTCTTGTCATTTCCCAGATGGTGAAATGGCTGAAAGCCAACACACGTTATCTGTATCTTTACACGCTGGCGGACGGTATCATGGGAAAATGCGGCTATGTGTATCAGGCCAGCAATTTCCAGTATGTCGGCAGTTTTACCACAAGCGTTTACCGGGACAGCCTGACCGGGGAGAAAATCCACCCGCGAAGTGCCCGGCTCCTGCTGGAAGAAAACGCGGCCTTTGACGGCGTGGCAAAACGCTACTGGCTGACTTTTGGCTACTGCCAGTACAAGGGGATTGAGAAGATCAATGGCCGTATGTTCCGCTACCTGTACCCGCTTACCAAACGTGGGCGGAGGATTTTACAGAGCTACCCGGAGTATCAAGGTCTGGCCTATCCAAAGGATAAAGACCTGTTCTATTCCATGCGGAGCGCCCCCGGCACTTACATTCCAATTCCACAGCCCCAATTTAACAAAGAGGTATGCCAGTTCAATGTCCAGAGATATTGACTGGCATATTTCATTTTCAGGGAAAGGAGGTTGATTTTATCGCAAAATGGATAGACCGGACGCCCGGAAAGAGGCTGGACACTTCGGGCCAACATGGCCCGAAGTCCGCCAGAAGGAAACAGGCCCCGCCCGGCCCGGAGCCGGAGGCGGCGGGGCATTCCTCCCGCCTGCGGTTTGAGGACGAGGGGGAACCGGGCAACAGCACAGGCCGGACAGGGGAAGAAACCACCTCGGGCCAAGTTGGCCCGAAACAGGGGCAGAAGAAATTCCGGCAGGATAAAGAGCGGCCCCGGCCTTCGGAACGGCTCCGCCGTGAAGGGGAGCCAACCGGAGACAGCGCCGGGGAGCCCCGGGGAGGAACAGCCCCCGGCAAAACAGACAGCGAAGGGCCGCAGACACGGGAAGGAAAAAAGACAGAGAAGGCAAAGGAGCGGGCTGAAAAAGCCGGGGATAAGCTCGGCAAAGCCCACGCCAAGCTGGACGCACAGAAACCACCTAAAGAGCCCGGTATTCCCCGCAAGCTGGCCCGAAGCGCCCGCGCCGGGGCATGGATTTACGCTCATAACAAAATACATGAGGTGGAGCATGAAAATGTGGGCGTGGAAGGAGCCCACAAATCCGAGCTTGTGGCCGAGACAGGTATCCACAAGGTGTCCCAGTTTGCCAAAAGGCGGTGGCGTATCCGCCACGCCCGAAGCGTGGTGAAGTGGGAGAAAAAAGAAATCCGAGCCAGTGCGGACTATGCGTTTCACACCGCCGCGCAGGAGCACCCGGAGCTATACAGCAATCCCCTGTCCCGCTTTTCGCAGAAGTGGAAACTCAAACGGGAGTATGCCAAGCGGGCGCGGGAGGCGGCGAAGCAGGGCGCAAAGGCGGCGGAGAAAACCGCCGTTACCACGGAAAGGCTGGCCCGGCGTGTGGCCCTCTTTGTGAAACGCCACCCGGTCGGCGTCCTGATTGTGCTTGCCGTCCTTCTGGTGGTCATGCTGCTGATGGGCGCTTTATCTTCCCTTCCCGGCATGATTGGGGGCGGGGCCATGAACGCTGTTTTAGGCACTTCCTACGGTTCCGAGGACAGCGACCTGTTAGGGGCTGACGAGGACTACACGGCATTAGAGCGGGCGATGGCGGACGAAATTGCCAATATCGAGAGCACCCACCCCGGCTATGACGAGTACCGCTATCATGTGGACGAACTGGGCCACAACCCCTATGAGCTGGCCTCCTACCTGACAGCAAAATTCCAATCCTACACCCGCGCCGAGGTACAGGGGGAGCTTCAAGCCGTGTTTGACGCGCAGTATAAGCTGACCCTGACCGAGACAGTGGAAATACGCACCTACACTGACGAGGACGGAGACGAGCACGAATATGAGTGGTACATTCTCACCGTCACACTGAAAAACCGTACCCTGCCCGTGGTTATCAACGAGCGGCTGACCGCCGACCAAAAGGAGCTCTATTCGGCTACCATGTGGACGAAGGGCAACAAGCCCTATCTGTGGGATAACATCTACACGGGCGGCGATACCGACCCCGGCCCCTCCTACGAGATACCGGGGGAGGCCCTGACCGACCCGGATTTTGCCGCCCTGATTGCCGAGGCGGAAAAGTATCTGGGCTATCCCTATGTATGGGGCGGGAGTTCCCCGAGCACAAGTTTTGACTGTTCGGGCTTTGTGTGCTGGGTATACACCCATTCCGGCGTTTACAACCTGCCCCGCACCACGGCAACCGGGATTTACAACCAATGCGCCATTATTCCAAAGAACGAAGCCCGGCCCGGAGATCTGATTTTCTTTACCCGCACCTATGACAGCGCCGGGCCTGTCTCCCACGTCGGCATTTATGTGGGCGACAATATGATGATTCACTGTGGCGACCCCATCAAATATGCCAGTATCAACACGTCCTACTGGCAGGAACATTTTTACGCCTTCGGGCGGCTCAACTGAAAAAGGAGGTTTTGCATGAGCAGTAAAATTGACAAGGTATGCGCCGAGATTGAGAAGGTCAAGGCGAAAATCAGCGAACAGCAGTCCCGGCTCCGGGAGCTGGAACGCCAGAAAACCGAACTGGAAAACACGGAGATTGTGGAGCTGGTGCGTTCTCTCAACCTGACGCCCGCCGCGCTGGCCGACTTCCTGAAGGAGCAGAAAAAGGCCCCTGCCGCTTCGGGCCAAGTTGGCCCGAAGTCCGGCGAAAGAAAGGAGGAACCGACTGATGATGAAAACTAAATCCTGTATGGCGGCGCTGACCGCCGTTTTTCTCTGCCTCCCTGTCTTTACCCTTCCGGCCTACGCGCAGAGTACCGAGCCCACGGAGGACCCGCCCGCACAGGAGGAAACCACCACCGCGAAGCCCTTCACCCCGGAGGGAACCGGCACAGTGGTTGACAACGCCACCGACGAGGACGGCAAGGAATTTTATACCATTCAGACCCCGGACGAGCACGTTTTCTTTCTTGTCATTGACAAACAGCGCACAAGCGAAAACGTCTATTTCCTTGACGCTGTGACGGAAAAGGATTTGCTCTCCCTCGCGCAAAGTGAGAAGGAATCCGAGACGTTGGAGCAGGAACCGGAGCCAACACCTGCGCCGCCGGAGCCTACCAACGAGCCGGAACCCGCCCCGGCCCCGGAGCCCGAAAAGAAAGACAGTCCCATCGGAACAATCCTTCTGGTGCTGGCCGTGGCGGTCATCGGCGGCGGGGCCGGCTGGTACTTCAAGATATACCGCCCGAAACATCAGGCCCCCGATCTGGACGAGGAAGAAATTGACTTTGAGGAAGAAGGGGACGAGCCGGACGGGGACAGCGACCTCCCGCCGTGGGACGAGGACGAGCCGGAGGAAGGAGACGAACCGGGGAAGGAGGACAGGGAATGAATTTTACCGACAGCCCCTATGAGCGAATGATGAAGCAGGTTCCCCGGCCCTCCCGGCGCGACCCGGAGCCCTGCTCCGCCTGCCGGGAGCACGGCGGCGATTGCAGGAAGAAGCGGCGCACCCTGATTGTAGAGCCCCGCAGGACTTCGGGCCAAGTTGGCCCGAAGCGGTAATGTGCCGGGAGCTGACCCGTGACGAGAGGAAAACAATCCGGCGGCTGGTCACGGGTATGTGCGCCAACTATGACAGCGAATACGGCTGTCTCCCGTTGGACTGCCCCTGCTATATGCTCGGCAAGTGGTGGACGGGGAGCCTGTGCCGCTACTTCCGGGCGGCGGTACTGCCTCTGGCCCCGGTGCTGGAAACATCCCTCACGGGGGAGGCGGCGGGGCCGGAAATAAGGCGCTGCGCCGTATGCGGGAGGGCCTTTATCCCCGAGGGACGGCAAGCCTACTGCTCCGAAGCCTGCAAGGCCGAGGGCAACCGCCGCCGGAGCCGGGAGCGTATGCGGAAAAAGCGGGAGAAAAACAGGGGGCGGCGTTACGATTAGGCCCTGTAAAACCCCTGTGTTTCCGGGCTTTCCGCGCCCGGTTTGAGCGGCCTTAATATAAATCTATGTCCTACCCCTGTTTTGCGGGGGAAATCGTAACAAGTAAGGACTTCGAGCCAACTTGGCCCGAAGCCGGAAAGGAGGAATTATTTGGACGGGTACAAATACTACTCTACACAGCGGCCAGTGGATATGTGGACGTTCCCTGAACCGCCCGACAACAAGCCCGTGGAGATTAAAAACTATGACTGTGATTTTCGTATTCCCATACCGGGGGAAGCCTTCCAGGCGTGGGGCGAACTGATTTACGCAAAGCCGTTGACAGATAAGCAGATGGAGGACTACGAACTGAAACCCTCCCGGAAAAATCCTGACCTGAAAAAACGCATGGAGGAACAGACACAGGCCCTCGGAAAATGGGAGGACAGCCGCCATTTCTCCGAGCGCAAACGGCTGACGTGGTTCCACCCGGATTTTGGTTCCTATGTGCTGAAAGACTTTGTGACCCCGGAACAGCTCTCGGAGCGGTTTGAAATTATGCAGGAATTACAGGCGGAGCGCAGAGAAAAACTTTCGATTGCCGCCCAGCTCCGCAAGGGCTCGAAGCAGGCAAAGGATCATCAGGAACCGCCCGCAAAGAAAAGCAGCCCCGCCCATGAGGAAAGATAGGAGGTATTTCATGCAGGAAAAGGATAACCCTTTGAAGTCGGCGGAGCTCTCCGCTGAACAGAATTACAACATGATTGACGGTGTGCTGAACAACACGCCGCCCGCCCCGGTTCCCCCTGAACTGGAAAAGCCGCTGGATAAGGTAAAGGAACCGCCCCACCACAAGCGGAGCCGGGAGCGGGAGGAACGGTAATGCCCCGCCGTAGGCGGAATATCCCGCTTTATGTGATGGTATCCCCGGAGGAACTGGAACAGCTCCACGCCCGCATGGACGAGGCAGGCGTCCGCAACATGAGCGCCTTTGTCCGCAAGATGGCCTTAAACGGCTATATCCTCCATGTTGACCTCTCGCCCGTCCGGGAACTGGTTTCCCTGCAACGGCGGTGCTCCAACAATCTGAATCAGGTGGCGATCCACGCCAACACCTACGGCATATACTCGGACGAAATTGCCGGACTTCAACAGGACTACGCCGAGCTGTGGGGGCGCATGAATGACATACTGAAACAGCTATCCGCCATTGTGGAGCTGTGAGCATGGGGAGCGGGGGCCGGGCCCTCGCTCCCCTATTTTTTAATAATCTTGAAAAGCCTGTTTACCACATCCCTATAAAAGTAGTGAATATTCCATAATTCAATTATACCTGCTGGTGCAAAATTACAGTATTTTTATGGCCAATCTTGTAGGCAGGTGGTATAATTTATATATTACAGCCGAACTATGGTATTCGGAGCAAGGAGTTTTTTATGAAATTCGAGAATGTAAAGATTAAAAATTTTAGGAATTTTGAAGATGTGAATATTGATTTATCAAACAAAAATATTTTCTTTGGCTTGAATGATGTTGGTAAGACTAATTTCCTTTATGCTTTACGTTATATATTTGATAAAGATGTTCGCAGGCTCAATTTAATGGATTCTGATTTTCATAATAAAAGATTAGATAAAACCATAGAAATTATGGTCACCCTTGATATTACTGATGTATCATGTACGGATTGTCAAAAGCTACGCGCCCAGTTAAAAGGAGCATTATTAAGTGAGCACAAGAAAGTCTTTATTAAACTTGAAGCAAAATATGATATGCAAGAAATGCTTGCCTTGCCAATATTATATTGGGGCGGAGACGTGGAGCATTTACATGAAATGAAGCAGAGAGGCTATTTGTATGAATTGGATTATGTATTTAACGTCATATATATTGATTCTTATGTGGATTTACACTCATTATTTAAGAAAAATGTTAGCTTACTTATTAAGAATGAAAGCGAAAAGGATCAAGAAATCCTTGATGATATACAGGGGACAGTAGATCAGTTAAACATACATATATCCTCTTTGTCTGGTATCAAGGAATTTGAAAAGAAAATTGCACCGGAATACCAAAAATTTCGCAATGAAGGAATAACAGTTTCTGTAAAATCGGAAATTGCAGTTAAAGGGTTATATTCTAATATCATCCCATATATAAAGCAGAATGATGATGATAATTTGTATCCTACTGCCGGAGAAGGTCGTAAAAAGCTACTTGCCTATTCAATTTTTGATTTGCTATCAGACGAAAGTGCAGAAAAGAAAATCAATTTATTTTTAGTTGAAGAGCCAGAAAACCATTTACATAAGTCAATGCAGATTGCATTATCACAAATTTTATTTACGGATAGCAAGTATACTTATTTATTTGTATCGACACATTCACCTTTTGTACTTTATGAAATGGATAATGTCAATTTAATCCGTATTTATAGTGAACGAAAAATTACAAGTGCCAGCACATTCTATAAAGTGCCAGATAATTTTGAAAAAAACCGAAAAATGCTAAATCGCTCTTTAGCAGAAGCAATCTTTGCGGACAGGGTTCTGTTAGTGGAAGGGCCTTCGGAAGAGATGTTATTTGAAAAAGTCCTTTCAGTTATCAATCCGTTTTATGAAGCAGATGGAATATATGTATTATCAGTTAAGGGCATTGGTTTTGAAGCATATTTTACACTTTTAGATAAATTAAATATTTTGAATGTCGTCAAAACAGATAACGATTTACGAAGTGTGCCATCAAGCAAAAACTATAGTGTTCTGGGCTTTTCCCGTTGTAATAATTTTATTGGTGAGAAAGTCCTTCCAACAGCAAGAATTTCCGAAAATACAATAGATGCCAAAAGGGATTTATATAATAAAAACATTGAATCTTTAGATAAAATACGAGACAAATACCATATTTATCTTTCAAAGGTAGATTTGGAAAACGATTTGGATGAAGCTATACATGATAAATTAGTGAAGTATTTAGGAGCTTCACCGGTTGACTATTTACAAGACTCAAAACACTATCATATGGTAGAGCTAATAGAAAAACTTTCCGATACAGATTGTCGAACGATTTATGAACACTATAATTTTGCCTGTCTCAAGGAGGTATCTGAATGAAATTATCTCCAATCCAAGAAGAAATAATTAATATTCCTGGAAATTTAATCGTCCGAGCAAGTGCCGGCACTGGTAAAACACATACAATGGTTAATAAAATTATAAAAGAGATTGAAGACAATCACACCCATAAGGTCGTTGCTGCAATTACTTTTACAATAAAAGCAGCCCAAGAAATAAAGGATAGGCTTTCTGTTGATATAACTAATCATTTTATCGGAACAAATAATAGTTTTGCTATTGAAGAAATAATAAAACCATTTATGAAAGATGTATATGGTGCTGAATTTGATTTAGATATGAGCACAGATTATTCTTCCAAAGTAGACACTTATCAAGCTGGTATTGATAAGATTAGATTGGAGGGTGTTCTTTGCTCCTACCAAGATACTAAAAAAAATTTTATATTTGATTTAGCACAAGAAATTGTAGAGGAATCTTTGGCCTGTAAACTTTATCTGCAAGCAAAATATTTCAAAATTTATATCGATGAATATCAGGACTGCGATCAATCAATGCATAAATTTTTCATGTACCTATGTGATGAATTATTTATTAATACTTTTATTGTTGGTGATGAGAAACAATCCATTTATATATGGCGCGGTGCTTATCCAAAAGCATTTAAGGATATTTGGGAGAAAGCTAATTTTGAAAAAAGATTTATGGGTGATAACTTTCGTTCATGCAAACAAATTCAAAACTATTCCAATTTACTTTGTGAAGAAACATGTAAACTTTATAGCCCTACAGAAAATCTTGAGAATATTGTATGGCTTACGCCCACATCTACAGATTGGGCCGCCAAAGTAATCTCACAAATAGATAGTGGAAAAAAGTCGGCTCTATTACGATACACTAATGAAAATGCAAAATTGGGGGCTGAAGCATTATCAATAGCAGGAATAGAATATAAATATATTCCTCAAATTCCAATAGCAGATATAACTACCGATACAGCATGGTTATATTCAGCTGTTGCGAAGTATCTTATTTTAGAAAAGTATTCTGCTTATGATGTTATTTCAGAAATACCAGTTGAAGGAAACGAAAGTAAAAAAACTATATCTACTATCAAAAAGTTGCTTAGTAATATAGAATTTTCACAAGATGATGAAGGTTCTTTTAATATTGCCGTCGAGAAGTTGGCAGAATATTTAGGTTATCAAACCAGAGAAGAACATTTAAGTAAATTGTATCGAACTGTTTCGGATAAAAGTTTCCATGTTGCTTTTGAGGCGGATAAATACCAACATGTTGCAATTACATTCCACTCTTCCAAGGGATTGGAATTTGAACAGGTTATTGTATTTGCTGAAGATTATAGACTTTCAGATATGCCGAGTGTTTATAATCATTATGTTTCCGTTACACGTGCTAAAAATAAATTAATTATTGTTAAACAGAATAATTATAATGCAAATTGTTTTCAAGCAAATTTGTCAAAGCTATTCTTGAAAAGTGGATTAAACATATCAGATATTGTATTACTCAAATAGATTTTTTTATTGGTAAAAAGAGAGGAAAGGTTATATCCTTCTACCTCTCTTTTTTATGTGGAAACACCTCGGGCCAAGTTGGCCCGAAGTATGCTGGGACAAGATTTGCAAAATCCCGACAACATTGTTGTCCGGCCCCTGAAATGGTAAAATTATAGTAGGATAAAACAAAGAAAGGGGCTGTTACTATGAGACTGATATTTAAGATTTTTGCGTTGCCGTTCCTGCTGGTTCTGTCGCTTCTGGTGGCCGTGCTGATGTTCCTGTTTGATATGGCCGGGTGGCTTTTGTCCTTAGCCTCCGGAGTGCTGGCCCTGATTGCCGTGGGCCTGTTCGTGCTCCAACATCAGCCTGTCGGCGGCGTGGCGTTCCTCGTCTTGGCTTTCCTGCTCTCCCCCTATGGGCTCCCAGCTATCGCAGAATTTATCATCAGCATATTGGACGGACTGAATTACTCACTCCGGCGGTTCATCACAAGCTGACAGGCGACGGGACTTCGGGCCAAGTTGGCCCGAAGCAGGAATGGCAAAACGGCGGCTCTGCGGGGCCGCCGTTCTTCATGGAATGGAGGTGAGATATGGCAACTACCCGCCATTTTACCCGGCATATCAACTCCGGGGAAACGATAGCGGAAGCAATTAAGGACTGTACTGACTACGGCAAAAATCCTGACAAGACCCGGGGCGGCGAACTTATCTCCGCTTACGAGTGTGACCCGGCTACGGTGGACGCCGAATTTCTGCTTTCCAAGAGTAAGTACAAGGCCATAACAGGCAGGACGCAGAAATGGGACGAGGACATTTTATGCTATCAGATCAGGCAGTCCTTCCTACCCGGAGAAGTGACCCCGGAAGAAGCAAACCGTATCGGCTATGAGCTCGGCATGAGCTGGACAAAAGGCAACCACGCTTTTCTAGTAACAACGCACATTGATAAGGCACACATCCATAACCACATTTACTACAATTCAACGTCACTGGACTGTACCCGGAAGTTTCGGAATTTCTGGAACAGTTCCTTTGCAATCCGGCGGGTAAGCGACCGGATCTGTCTGGAACACGGGCTTTCGATTGTGAAAAATCCGAAGCCCCGGAGTAAAGGCAAGTTTAAGAATTACGGGGAATGGCTCGGAGACAACAAACCGCCCACCTTTCAGGAGCGGCTGCGGGCGCAGATCGAC
>NZ_KE992795.1:37054-47673 GCF_000466485.1 [Clostridium] symbiosum ATCC 14940
CGGCCCTCTTGCAGAAGCCAGCCGATTTTGCCGCGTTTCTCTCACTGATGAAGGCGGCGGGCTACGAGGTCAAACACGGGCGCGGTGGTGCTCTCTCGTTTCGCTGTCCTGGGCAGGAACGGTTTACTCGTTGCCGAGCCTCCACACTCGGGGAAGGTTATGGCCCGGAGGATATACGGGCCGTTATCGAAGGCCGCGCCCCCTTGCCCTCCAGCCGGGCGGCGGAGCCTGTGAAGCCGGGCCGCAGGCTCAACCTGATTATCGACATTCAGAACCGGCTTCAAGGAAAAGGCCCGGCCTATGAGCGGTGGGCAAAGGTATTCAACCTAAAGCAGATGGCGGCGGCGCTGGCCTACTTGCAGGACAACGGCCTGACGGAGTATGAGCAGTTGGAGAAAAAGGCCGGGGAGGCCACGGAGCGTTTTCACGTTCTGGCCGGAAAAATCAAGTCGGTGGAGGTCGCGCTTGCCATCAATACGGAGCTCAAAGGAGCAACGGTAAACTATGCAAAGACCCGCCCCGTATTCGAGGCGTATAAGGCTTCACGGTACAGTAAAAAATTCCTTGCGGAGCATGAGGCGGATATTGAGATTTACCGGGCGGCTGGGGACACAATGAGCTCCATTCTGGACGGGGCAAAGCTCCCGAAGATAGAGAAGCAAAAGGAGGAAGGCCGGAGGCTGACGGCGGAGAAAAAGGAGCTCTATGCCGAGTACCGGGAGGCCCGGAAAGATATGCGGGAAGTCACAACGGCAAAAGCAAACATTGATTATCTGCTCGGCCTGACCGGGCAGGAGAAAAATAAGGAACAGGAGCGATAGCGAATGAGACGCAACCAATCAAGCGGAGCGCCGGAGCTTCGGGTCAAGTTGGCCCGAGGTTCCGCAGGGTTTGGGGCTGGCCCCAACAAGCGGGATTTTTCAGGTTTCGGCGGAGCCGGAACGTGGAAAATTCGCAAGTGTATAGACACTTGCATCGCTTGCCGTTTAGCGCAAGCCTGTTAAGTACATGAAAAAACGGGGGCTTTATTCCCCCGCTTCTCTGGCTTCTTTGGCTTTCTGTATTCCCTTTACCGTGTCGGTCACTATGACTAAATCGGTTTCATCGACGCCATTTAGAAGCTCGTCAAGCTGCCGGCGCTGTGTGGTCTTATCCGGTGCTTTTGCCGGAAAGAAGATTTGATCTACTGAAATATCAAAAAAGGTTACAAGCTCATAAAAAATTTGTAGGCTTGGGTGCTGTCCGCTGTTTTCAATGGACGCGATATAACGCGGCGCAATGTTCAGCCTGTCCGCTAACTGGTTGCGCGATATGCCCTTTGCCTTTCTTGCTTCTTTTATGGCTTGTCCGAATGCCTTAAAATCATACTTCACTTTGTCCTGCTTCATATTTTTCACCCTATTACATTTTACCGTTCACCTTTTCGCTTTGGATATGATTACACATAGCATAGTGTTGACAGTAATAGAGCGTATTATTTTTACTGTGGACTTTTGAACTGCTTGACAATAACGTAACTTTGTTTTATACTGAACTTGTTCAGAACAAATTCAGTTAAGAAAATATTATATAGGTGGTGGTTAAACAATCATGACAAAAAAAGAACAGGACGCAAGGGAACGTATCATTAGTTCTGCAATCGAAATATTGTATGAGGTTTCCGATATTGAGAAAATTACAGTACGACAAATTGCAGAACGGGCAAATGTGGGGATTGGTACAATCAATTATCATTTTAATTCAAAAGACAATCTTCTAAGTTTTGCCATAGGTGAAGTTATGGCAAATAGGGTAAATGAGTTTTTGAAACCTCAAAAAAATTCCCATTTAGACCCTGTTGAAAATCTGAAAACCATGCTAAAAGAAGTTTGTAGTGTAGCAGTTGCTAACAAGAAACTGGTTCAATTCATGCTTGCAAAAATCATTTCAGACGGTGATATGAAAACTCCTCTTTACTTTATGCCCTTTCTTAAAGAGGTATTCAGAAATGAAAAGGAGGAAATAGAGCTAAGAGTAATTGCATTACAGATTTTGCAGCCTATCCAACTTGCTGGAATTTCCCCGGCTTCATTTCTCATGTACAGTGGGGTGGATTTTTATGATGAAAATGACCGCAATAAATTCATTGATATGCTTGTAAACAATGTGATTAAAAATTAGGAGGTTTAGTAAATGAAAATAATTACTTTGGTAAGCTCAATAATTACGCTTTTACTGCTGTTTTCAACTATGATTTGCGGATTGTGGCTTAAATCCGGTCAGCCGGGGGATATTTCTTTTCACATGAATTGTGGTATTGCTTCTCTCGTTTTTGGCTGTATCACTTTTATATTGTTACTTGTTACATTTCATTACCAGAAGAAAGGAAAGTAAATATGAAAGCATTGATACTATTTGCAACTAAATCGGGGGCAACGAAAGAATGTGCTGATATATTGGCTGAAAAGTTTAATTGCCCTGCCTATGACCTTGCGAAGAAAACCCCGGACATATCTTCCTTTGATGTGATCATTCTTGGAACAGGGGTGCGTATGGGAAAAATCTACAAACCCATATCACATTTTATTCGGAAGAACATAGAACAGATTGCTCAAAAAAAGATTGCAATTTTCTTTTGCAACGCATACTCAAATACATTTGATAATGCTGTTGAGAAGAACTTGCCTTTAGAACTCGTACAACAAGCAATCTGTATAAAATCATTCGGAGGAAAACCGCCTTTTACTCACCCACAGAATATGGATTGGCTAAACAAGGATAATCTAAATAGTTTTATCGCAACAATCCATAGCTTATAGACCTATTTGGCAGGTGACTATATGCAGCAAGAACAGTGGATATTGTGTCCTATATGTGGTAATAAGACAAGATTAAAAATACGGCAAGATACGGAAATAAAAAATTTTCCGCTATTTTGTCCGAAGTGTAAGAAAGAAACGCTAATCACTATTCAACAATTCAATATGTCAGTTATCAAAGAGCCAGACGCACAGACGCAGAGCCGATAACCTATGAGCTTATTACTCATGGTTGTCGGCTTTTTACTTTTCAGATAACTGCTTCTACTAAGCGATTGCTGACAAATTGCAACAGATAAAAACCGTTGCTTGTCGGCAAAGACGACCACTTTTAAGCGGCGGTTTTGAAGAAAATTAGAACCGCCGTTTCTTTTCAAAAATTGGAGTACGGAGGGTGTATTAAATTCGCCCTTTTTAAGGACATGGCGGTATCAAGGAGGTGTCGCCGTGTCCTTATTTTATCGACATAAAATGATAATCTTTTCATCAAAAAAAGCCCGACCTTCGCCACGGAATATTCCGGCCACATAGATGATTACACGCATCATTATAATACTGTTTATATTTCACTTACGCCCGATTGCGTTTTGCAGTCGGGCGCTTTTCTTTTCCTCAACGATAGCTTCGGGCCAACTTGGCCCGAGGTTCTAAGCAGAGGGGAACTGCCTCGCTGCCGCTCCCCTCCCTCTCCATTTCGGTTCACTCGTCCACCAAAACCGATATGGAGGTATCACCATGAAAAAAATCAATTTGCGGGATCTGTACCCGTTTTATCATAACGATTTGTTTGTAGAAGTCTCTGATGAAGTGGCGGCAGCTCTGGCCGAAGCCGAGCGCATGGAGCGGAATTATATTCGCCGTGTGTACTGGAACAAAGCGTATTTTTCGCTGGACGCCGGAGACGGTATCGAGCACGAAGCTCTTTTTGTTGCCCTCTCTCCCTGTGAGCTTTACGAGCGCAAGGTTACGGCGCAGGAGCTCCGCGCCGCCCTGAACGCTCTCCCTGATACGCAGGGCCGTAGGGTCTACGCTCATTACATACTTGGCTTGAGTAAAACCGAGATTGCGCGGGCCGAAGGTGTAGCAAAAAGCCGTGTCTCCGAAAGCATAGAGCGTGGGCTTCGGAACATGGAAAAGTTTCTAAAAAATACGCTTTGACAGGCGGAACAATTGCCCGGAAAATCTCATGGCTATTGAGAGGGATAACTACCTCGGGCCAAGTTGGCCCGAGGCTTGAAGCTCCCTCATGTAGCTTGACAATTTCATAAAAAGATACCCGGATACGAAGGGTACGTATGCTGAGTGACAGGCCCGCCATGACCTCTATTGCCAGAGAATAGGGAGAGCGACAAGGCCCATGCCGCAGGCGGGCCGAGGCTGGTTCCGCCGGATAAAGCAGACAAGCCTTGATACTTGCGTTTAGTCATAGTCCGAGCGTTGAAGCGGCCAAAGGCCGTGAGCCGTCGCAGGCATTGAGAACGCCTTGCCATAAGAATGGGGAGAGGTGAAATTCCTATGGGGTGGACAAGCCGCCGCCCGTCCGGGTTATCTGTTGAAGCAAACGATCAGGAGCGCCGGGCCGGATATTCTGTCTGATAACAGCCCAAAACTTCCCGGCCCTGCGCTCCACCTATTTTTTAATAGGGAGAATTGAAATGGAAAAAGATTTAACTTTGGATATGAAGTTGACCGAGCGGTGGCGCAATAATGCCTGCCGCGGTTACGTTATTTGGGCGATGGAAAACTGTGACTTCAAGCCCGAAGATATTAAACGGGTGGTTCGTGAGCTTCACTGGGTTTTCGATATGAAATCCATTGAAGAAGCGGACGAGTACTATTGCCAGAGCCCCTACTAAACCTTTCTTCTCTGCTCTGGCCTCGGGCCAACTTGGCCCGAGGTCTTATGAGCAGATGGCAAAGGGCGGCGCGTGAGAACGGGCCGCCTTTTGCCATTTCCTCATAGGACAATCAGGGAATGACATACACATGGAAGAAAGGGGGCGAATATCCATGCAACAACAAATTCATTTAACGGAGCTCGCTGGCGTTGATATAACGACAGTCAACAAAGAGGACTTAGTTGACGTATCCGGGCTGGCCTTCGATAACACGGTTCCGAAAGAACAGCGGGCGGCGCAGATGCTCCGCAAAGTAAAAAATCCGTACTGCTTTCGGGTGGGCGATATGGGCGTAAAACTGGAATTTCTGGATAACGCCCCGCCTCTTGAAGATTGCTTCACCGACTTCCTACAACGTAAAAAGAGCGGCCTGTAACCAGTGTGCAGGCCGCTTGTGTCGGCCTCTGGACGAGATTTACAAGGGCTCGACAACATTGTTCACCGCACCTATATGGGGTATAATATAGGTGTAACGTGATAGGGGAAGGAGGTTCACATGGCACGCAGAAGCCGTACTATCACAGATAAGATAAAACAAAAATTCAGGGTATGGAGAATCGCAATCTATATCCGGCTATCTAAAGAAGATGCCCGAAACAATGACGAGAGCGAAAGTGTTTCAAATCAGCGGGCTATCATTGAAGAACATATTGCCAGCTTTAATGACGGAGACGAATATATTATTGTTGACGAGTATGTAGACGATGGAATTTCCGGTACAACCGATGACGAGCGGGACGATTTCCAAAGAATGTTGGGTGACATTAAAAAGGGCCGTATTAACTGTGTGATTGTAAAAGACCTTGCTCGTTCTTTCCGAAATTACAGCGATCAGGGCTATTATTTAGATGATTGGTTCCCGAGATTTAACGTCCGTTTTATCTCCCTCTATCATCAGCCATTAGACAGCTACAAAGAGCCACAGAATATGCGGAGTATCGCGGTTCCCATTCAGGGTGTTTTGAATGAAAACCATTGTGCCGAGACTTCAGATAAAATCCGGGAAGTATTTGATATGAAGCGGCGCAACGGGGAACATATTGGTTCTTTCGCCGCTTACGGCTACATAAAAGACCCCAATGATAAAAACGCCTTAGTAGTTGATGAAGAAGCCGCCGAAGTAGTCCGGGAGATTTTCACAAAGTTTCTGGACGGAATGAGTAAAAACGCGATTGTTCATTATCTCAATGAACACGGCGTACTTTCCCCCGCTGCTTATAAGCGGGAGCGGTTAGGGCTCAAATATCAAAATCCAAGCATTGACCCGGCAAAGCGGCCCTTGTGGGGCGCTGTGACGATTACAGGAATTTTGAAAAATCGTATGTATTGCGGGGATATGGTACAGGGCCGTTATCGTGTGAAAAGCTATAAGATACACGTTCAAGAGGTCGTACCCGAGGACGAATGGTATATAGTGGAGAATACTCATGAAGCCATTATTGACCGTGACACCTTCGACAAGGTACAACGGCTATTGCTCCGGGACACCCGGACGGCCCCACAGAAAAAGCAGATTTATCTGTTCAGCGGTTTTCTTCGGTGTGCTGATTGTGGTAAAGCTATGACCCGAAGCAAGGTAGGCGGGACGGTTTACTATTATTGCCGTACCTACAAAGACCAATCTAAAAGTGCCTGCACGAAACACACAATCAAACATAACCGCTTAGAGGTGGCCGTTCTTTATGCTATACAGCAACAGGTTTATTTGGCGGTTGACTATACAAAGACCATAGAACGGATAAACCGGGCTCCACTCGTCAAGAGCCAGTCAAAGAAACTGTCTGACGCTATCGAGCAGAAGGATCGGGAACTTGCCAAAATCGCCCGGTATAAACAAGCAATCTATCAGGATTGGAAAGACGGAGAGATTTCCCATTCCGACTACCGCCACATGAAAGAGGACTACGAGGAACAGGCCGAGGCACTAAATGAAGTCATTGATAAGCTCCGGGCCGAACAGGCAGAGCTTGAAAATGGTATTGATACCGAAAACCCATTTTTGAAGGCGTTCAGGCAATACGGCAACATTGAGAAGCTGACAAGAGATGTTCTGATTGAATTGGTTGACCATATCAAGGTATACGAGGGTGGGAACATCAGCATTGTATTTCGGTTCGCTGACGAGCTCCGCAGAATACAAGAATTTATTGAGGTCAACAATCCGAGTGAAGCGGTTTAGAAAAACCGCATTTTAATAGGTGGTACACTTTCCTAATAAAAGTGGCGCAGTAGGTCCGGTAGGCCCGGCAGGTCCGGTAGCACCAGTAGAACCAGTAGCGCCAGTAGGTCCAGTAGGCCCGGCGGGTCCGGTAGCGCCTATAAGGCCAGCAGCGCCAGTAGGTCCGGTTGGCCCGGCAGGTCCGGTAGCACCAGTAGAGCCAGTAGGCCCGGCAGGCCCAGTAGCACCGGCAGGCCCGGTATTTCCGCGCGGAATTTCAAAATTAAGAACCGGCCTGCAGCAAGTTCCTGAGTTAGTGACCCTGGCGCTGCTTCCCGGTACTCCGGTCAGTGTAGCGCCCACTGTCACAGAAGGGCAGCAGGCGTGAGTGCATGGTCTGTGACACTGCCCCTGATAAGGAGAGCAGGAGCAGACTTGTTTTGCATAATCTTTAAAGTTATCATCAATATACATAAAAGCCACCTGGTATATTTAAAGGTCTTATTGTAGAATATGAAAATATGGACAAAAGGTGCGGCCTGTCTGCCGGAGCGTTACTGTTCACAATCCGCCAAAAAACGGCGCGCCGTGAAATTCGGGATTTTCGTGCAAAATGTGCACGAAAACACCTGGCGGAAACAACTGTGCGAACAGTAACGCCGCTACCTCAAAAAACATCATATAAAAAAATAATAGCAGTTGAAACTTTTCTGAAATTCAGACCGTCTAAAGGTTAAGAAAGGAGAGTAGAAAAGTGGGAAAAGAGACAATGCGGGATAAACTGGAAGAAGTAATTCTGGCTTCCTATGAATCCATGTACAGGATGGCATTTGTATATATGAAAAATGAATCGGATGCATTAGATGTGGTACAGGAAAGTGTGGTCAAGGCCATCAAGAGTTCCGGCCAGCTGAAAGAGGAATCTTATATGAAAACATGGCTGTTTCGGATCGTAATCAATACTGCCCTTGATGAACTGGAAAAGAGAAAGAAGATACTTCCCCTGTACTCGGAAAATGAAGATTCAAAAGAAGACAGATATTGTGATTTTGATACGATAAATTCTCTGGCACAGCTGGAGCAAACGGAAAAGACGATTATTCTGCTCCGATATTGTGAGGAGTGGAAACTGGAAGAAATAGCGGAGTATATGGGACTTAACCTGAATACGGTTAAGAGCATTCTGTACAGAAGCTTGAAAAAATTGAAAACAGAATTGATGAAAGGAGAGGCGGTTTCATGAAAAAAGCGGACAAAGGCCGGGAAGAAATAACTGATACTGAGAGAAAAGAACTGGAACTCCTGACGGAGGATAAGGAATTTAATCAGAGATTGAGCAAACTGGAAAAGGAATATCAGGAGATAAAGATACCGGATGAATTGAAAGGAAGAGTGATACAGGCAATGCAGGAAGCGCGTAACGACGCAAAAGCGGAGCCGGATGCATCAGACAAAAAGATGGAGGAGGATCCGAGAATGAATCGAATAAGAAGAAAACAAAAGGATAAAAAAACGGCAGTCCATTATCTGCTCAGGACAACACAGACCGCAGCGGCAGCTCTGCTCGTCATCACGGTACTGGCTAATACAAATGCCCAGACAGCTTACGCTATGGGGAAAATCCCGGTAATCGGGGCCATTACAAAAGTAGTCACATTCCGGACATATGAAAAGCAGAATGAGAATTCGGAAGCAAAAGTGGAGGTTCCCCAGATTGAGGCTGCGAAAGATTCCGGTATTTCAAATGCGGCCGATCAGGTAAACAAATCGGTAGAAGAGTATACAAACCAGGTTATCGCCCAGTTCGAGGAAGACGTGAAGAGGGACGGAGAGGAAGCGCATCTGGGAGTGTACACGGAATATAAAGTGCTGGCCGACAATAACCGGTTCTTTACACTGAAGATTGAGACGGATGAAATTATGGCAAGCGGATATCAGACCGTCAAAATTTACAATATAGATAAGAAGAGCGATAAGATATTACAATTAAAGGATATGTTCCCGGAAGGCACGGATTATGTAACTCTTTTGAGTAATGCGGCAAAAGAAGTGATGCAAAAAAACATGCAGGAAGATGAAGATAAAGTATATTTCCTGAATGATGAGATGGGAGCTGATTTTGACAAAATCAAAGAGGATCAGAATTTCTATATAGACGATGCGGGACGGATGGTTCTGGTCTTTGATGAGTATGAAGTTGCTCCCGGATTTATGGGAATCGTAGAGATCACGATACCGGAAACAATTTACCATGCGGACGGACTGTAAGAATAAATAAAAATTCCGCAGAGCGCTTTTTACCGTCGAGGAGCCTGAAGTTTTTGTTGTATACAGGCAGGCAATATGATATCATGATCTCAGAAAATGTCTACAGAGAAGAGGAGTTTCTAATGAACCGTCCGATTTAACTGCAATTTTAACATTTCATCAGCAGCAGACGTATTTCGATGATGGAGATAAGAGTGATGACCTGTGCGCGTAGCGTGCAGGTTATTGCTGTTGTGTTTAAAATTACAGGGGACAGTTTATTATGCGAATAAAAAAGAATCTGGTGATCATGTATGCCCTTGCCTGTCTGCATGGCATGGTGTTCTATGGCCCGGTTGCAGTACTGTACCGTCAGGCGGCAGGTGTATCCGTCTTTCAGACAGCTTTGATTGAAAGTATTTCTCTTGTGCTGACCGTGCTGCTTGAGCTTCCCTGGGGAATTGCTGCAGACAGAATCGGGTACCGGCGCACATTGATTATCTGCAGCGTCCTGTTTTTTATATCTAAAATTATTTTCTGGAGGGCCGACAGCTTTGGCTGGTTCCTGGCAGAACGGCTGCTGCTTGGCATAGTCTGTGCAGGTATGTCGGGCGTGGATGCCGCCGTACTTTATTTATCCTGTGAAGACGGTGGGGCGCAGAAGGTTTTTAGCATATATAATAACTGGGGCATGGCAGGACTTCTGGCAGCATCTGCGGTTTATTCAGCCGTGATAGGCGAAAACTACCGCCTTGCCGGTCTAATGAGCGTGTTCAGCTATGGACTGGGGGCAGTACTGGTCTTTGGACTTCAGGATGTGAAGGGGCAGGAGAGCAGAACACATACTGTGCTTACGGAGGGGCCGTATTTATGGAAAAGGCTGTTCTTTAATAAAAATATATTTTTTCTGCTTTTAGCATCTGCATTGTTAAGTGAGACACATCAGACGATCACCGTATTTTTGAACCAGCTGCAATTTGTCCGCTCCGGTATGAATGCCGGTATGATTGCAGCGGTATATATGGTGATGACGTTATCCGGCCTGCTCGGAGGTGCTTCGGCCTGGGTAACAGAGCGGTTCGGCGTGCAAAAAACGGGAACGGCATTATTTCTGATTTGCAGCATCGCGTGCTTTATTCTGGCTTTAACATGCCGGATGGGACCGTCAATTGCAGCCGTTTTGATACTGCACATCAGCCATAGTGTTTTTCAACCGCTCCAGATGGAACTGCAAAACCGTGTAATCAATACCGGTAACCGCGCGACCGCTCTTAGTTTCAATGCGGTTATCATGAATACCACGGCTGTATTAATAAATCTTATTATGGGCAAAGCGGCGGAATCGGATCTGAGAATTTCAATGGCATTGGGCGGCGTTTTCTGTACGGTAGGATTTGTATTGTTTCAGTTATATGAAAATAACCGGAAATAGAAGCAATAGAAGAAATGAAAGCAATAGAAGAAGAGGACAGCACGGTTCAGTAAGTAATGTCGAGGGCCGGCCGGTGATAGCCGGCC
>NZ_KE992795.1:47773-49770 GCF_000466485.1 [Clostridium] symbiosum ATCC 14940
CCGGCCGGTGATAGCCGGCCGGCCCTGGTTGACTGGATTGATGGCGTTGACCTGTGCGCGGAGCGTTCAGGTTACCGCTTACAGACTGTCCGCCATCTCATACAGGAGACGCTCGGAATCATCCCATCCCAGACACGGATCCGTAATCGATTTCCCGTAGCAGTGCTCATCAACTTTCTGACATCCTGGCTCAATGTAGCTTTCGATCATAACACCTTTAACAAAATTGCGGATGTCATCGGAGTGGCGGCGGCTGTGAAGCACTTCTTTTACAATTCGGATCTGTTCCATGTACTGTTTATTGGAATTAGAATGGTTGGCATCCACGATACATGCAGGATATTGCAGATCACGTTCCATATAAAGTTCGTGGAGCAGCTTTAAATCTTCAAAGTGGTAGTTAGGCTGGCACTGGCCATGCTTGTTGACGGAACCTCTCAAAATAGAGTGGGTCAGCGGATTGCCTTTGGTCTTAACTTCCCAGCTTCTGTAGATGAATTCATGGCCGTGCTGGCCTGCGTGGACGGCATTGAGCATGACGGAGAGACCGCCGCTGGTCGGATTTTTCATGCCGACAGGCACATCAATGCCGCTGGAAACGAGACGGTGCTGCTGGTTTTCAACAGAACGGGCGCCAACTGCTATGTAGGACATAACATCGTTGAGGTAAGTCAGGTTTTCCGGATACAGCATTTCATCGGCTGTGGAGAAGCCTGTTTCCTCAATTACGCGCATATGCAGCTTCCTGATTGCGATCAGGCCTTCATAAAGATCGGGCTTTTTCTCCGGGTTCGGCTGGTGCAGAAGCCCTTTATAGCCGTCGCCGGTGGTTCGCGGTTTGTTGGTGTAAATACGGGGAACCAGAATCAGTTTATCCTTCACCCTGTCCTGAACTTTGGCCAGGCGGTTAACGTAATCGCATACGGAATCTGCCCTGTCGGCGGAACAAGGTCCGATGATAACGAGGAATTTATCGCTTTTTCCCGTAAATACATCCCGGATTTCCGCATCTTTTACCGCCTTGACTGCGGCCAGTTCCGGCGCCAGCGGAAACTGTTCCTTTATCTCGTCCGGTGTCGGCAGTTTGCTGACATATTCAAATCCCATGGCTTTCTCCTCCTGCAAATCGTAAGCTATTCGTAACGAAAATTCTATTGTAATTTATATGTGCGTCCATTATAATATAGAAATTCCGATTCGGCAAGAGGCCGCAGGCTTTTTGCTGTTTCTGTGCATTGCAATACAAATAACAATAAAATAACTGACAAGGGAGATTTACCATGAAAAAAAGAACACTGATTTTTGCAGCGGCGGCACTGGCAGCGGGCCTCACGGCCTGCGCACCAAAGACAGGGGAGACACAGCCGCCAGCTACGATAGAGGAGACACAGGAAATGACACAGGAACCGGCCACGGAAGACAGTGATGAGCCGGAGACACAGGAGCCGGGCGGTACGGAAAACGGTGAGACATCAGACGGCGGAGCAGGCGAGACGGCTCAGATCTCGGATGAACTGCTGGGAAAGGTTTATACGGCTGTAAAAGAGGCATACGGTGAGAAATATGTGCCAGGCATGATGTTTGACGAAGCCATGCTGGAAGGAACATTCGGCATTTCCAAAGACCAGTATGATTCCTATGTGGCCGAAGGCCCGATGATTTCGGTTCATGTGGAGACATTTGTCGGAATCAAGGCAAAGGAAGGAAAGGCCGGGGATGTGGCAAAGGAGCTGGAGGCCTACAGAAAGAAACAGATTGAAGAAGCTGTCCAGTATCCGATGAATATGACTAAACTGGAAGCATCCCAGGTAATAACGCATGGAGATTATGTATTCTTTGTCATGCTGGGGGGAGCCGATATGGAGGCGGAAGAGCAGGGGGCAGATGCGGCGCTTAAATCTGCGAAGGAAAATAATCAGATTGCGGTTGATGTAATCGCCGGTTTCTTCAAATAGCGTAATAATATGATACCAGGGTCAAAAGGTTGGAAATCTGAT
>NZ_KE992795.1:49870-79730 GCF_000466485.1 [Clostridium] symbiosum ATCC 14940
TGCGGAGCAATCCGGTATCAAAGGGGGCAAAAGAGCTTTTGCCCCCAACATCATAATATAAAATAAAATGTAAGGAGAGCCGGATATGGTATTTTCAAGTCTGTTATTCCTGTTCCGGTTCCTTCCGGCAGCGCTTTTAGCATATTTTGCGGCACCGCGCAGATACCGGAACGGAATACTGTTTGTTTCAAGCCTGATATTTTATGGTTGGGGGGAGCCTGTGTATATTCTGCTCCTCCTTTTTTCCACCATCGTTGATTTTATTCACGGAAAGCTGGTGGACCATTATAAACGTGAGGGCAATTTGGGAGGGGCGAAGCTAGCTGTAGCTTCCTCCGTCCTGATCAATCTGGGTCTTCTTGGAATCTTCAAATATACGGATTTCCTGATCGGCGCATTCAACACTGTTACGGGGAAGGGAGTGCCTCTTTTGAATCTTGCTCTCCCTATCGGAATTTCCTTTTACACATTCCAGACGATGTCTTACACTATTGATGTATACAGGGGTAAGGCCGGAGTCCAGACCAGCATTATCGCATTCGGCGCCTATGTTTCGATGTTCCCGCAGCTGATTGCCGGTCCGATTGTCCGCTACAGTACGATTGCCGGGGAACTGACAGGCCGGAAAGAGACCTTGGCCGGTTTTTCAGAAGGGGCCGTCCTGTTTGCAGCAGGTCTGGGGAAGAAAGTTTTATTCGCCAATCAACTGGGGCAGATATGGAACGAGATTATCCATATTGTTCCGGAACAGAGAAGCATTTTGATGGTTTGGATCGGAATTTTCGCCTTTGGAATGCAGATATATTTCGATTTTTCCGGATATTCCGATATGGCTCTGGGACTGGGACGGATGTTCGGGTTTCATTTCCCGGAGAATTTCCACTACCCCTATGAATCGAAGAGTATTACTGAGTTCTGGCGGCGGTGGCACATTTCCCTGGGAACCTGGTTTAAAGAGTACGTCTATTTTCCTCTGGGAGGCAGCCGGTGCAAAAAAGCCGGACAGCTTCGCAATATCCTGATTGTCTGGCTGCTTACAGGAATCTGGCATGGCGCGGGATGGAATTTCCTGCTATGGGGATTATACTTTGCCGCCTTCCTTCTGTTAGAAAAGTTTTTCTTAAAAGAGAGACTGGAAAAGTGCCCGGCCTTCATCCGCTGGCTCTACGCAATGCTGGCTGTCTTTATGGGATGGGTGCTGTTTGCTTTCGATGATATGCAGGCCGGGCTTCTGTATTTCAGACAGCTTTTCGGCGCGGCCGGGCTTAGCCTGGTAAATGAGAGAACGCTGTATATTCTGTTTACGAACCTGATTTTGATGGCCGCAGCGGCAATTGGGGCCACTTCCCTGCCAATCGCTTTCTGCAGGGAGCATATACAGAAAAAATCACTGCCGATATTGGAACCGATCTTTGTTGCCGCAGTGCTTCTGGTGTCTACGGCTTTTCTGGTAAATGCAGGATACAATCCGTTCCTGTATTTCAGATTTTAGGGAGGGGGTAAGCATTATGCGCAGAGAAATAATGACGGCATCGGCTTTTATAATCCCTCTGGCTTTACTGTCCGTCTTAAGCGCCGTCATGCCCCAGAAGGCATTCTCGGAGGAGGAGAACCGGTATCTGGCGCAGAAACCGGTTTTCACGATAGAATCGTTTAAAGACGGTAAATTTGGTAACGACTATGAGACATGGCTCTCGGATCAGTTCCCATTCAGAAAAACCTTTGTGGCTGCCAAGACGAACGCGGACAGACTGATTCTGAGAGAGGATGTGAATGATGTCTATTTTGGTAAGGATCATTATTATATAGAAAAAACAGACCCGGAAAATCTGCTGACACCTCAGCTTTATGAGAATCTGGATTATCTGTCGGACGCAGCCGCACAGTTTAATTCTATGGTTGGGGCAGAGCATGTTAAGATCATGCTGGCTCCTTCTGCATCTCAGATTCTGAAAGATAAACTCCCGCCTTTTGCGGCTCCTGCCGATCAGAGTGAAGCAGCACGGATTGCACGTGATAAAATCAGGGAGAAAACAGGGGAAGAAGGCAATTTTCTCGATATTGAAGGCACGCTTTTAAAGGCATGGGAGGAATGCCGTAAAATAGCGTCGGAATATCAGGCTGACGAAGAACAGCTTTATTATAAAACCGATCACCACTGGACAACGCTGGGGGCCTGGTATGCGTACCGGCTGTATGGGCGGGAGGCGGGATTTGAACCGTGGGGAAGAGACAGGTTTACAGAGATTGTAGTATCAGACAATTTCCAGGGAACAATTCAGTCAAAACTGGGAGTGGCTCTGGTTCCGGATACCATTACTCTTTTCATTCCGGGCAGCCCCACATCGGTAAACGTATATTATGACGGATTGCCGAAGGCCTATGACACTTTGTATAATAAGAAAGCGCTTGAAAAAAAAGATCAGTATTCCGTTTTCCTTGACGGAAATCACGGTTTAACAAAAATCGTAAATAATATGGCAGGGGTGGAGGCAAAGGGTAAAAGACTTCTGATAATTAAGGACTCCTATGCACATTCCTTTGCGCCCTTTGTCATCAATCATTTTGAGGAGGTATATATGATTGATCTCAGATATTTTAATATGAAGCCGGCCGAGTTTGCAAAGAGCCGGGAAATCACGGATATTCTGGTTCTTTATCAGATACCAGGATTTGCAAAAGACGGGAATCTCTTCAAGATGGTCCGCTAAAACTTGACGGATTGGCGTTTTTCTACTAAAATAGACTATATCAAAAAAATAAAAATTTTTTTGGTATACGTGCAATAAAATGCGCATGTGGTGCATTAACTTATTGAACGGATGAAAATCATTTCTGTTTGGGAGACTGAAAGCGGATGGGTAACAACACAAATATCAAGTTACTCGAAATTCCTTGATGCATTACACTCCGTTACGATTCTGCCGACGGCAGTACCTTACAGAAAATCATTTCAACAGCAGGTTGACGACAACCAGAGCCTGCCGTTGAGTAAAAAAGAACCGGACTGAATTTTTCAGTGCCGGTCTTTTTTATTTCACAGGAGTACTTTCCTATGAAATAAAAAAGACCGGCACTGCGGCGGAGTTAATCCTATAAAATTAAGGATAAAATATATTGACTTTTTGGCCAAAACAGGATATAAATGTCAGGCATGGTTTAACCTGCCGTGCATTATTAAGCGGGAATACGTAAGAATGATATAAAAGGCGGCTTGAAATGAAAATAGAAAATGATCTTGGTAAGGACGACATAAAGCGACTTGTCATCAGAATAGCCATCCCTTCCATGCTGGCCCAGTTTGTAAACGTGCTGTACAGCGTGGTGGATCGGATGTACATAGGAAATATTGCAGAGATTGGAGAGAAGGCTCTTGCCGGAGTCGGCGTCTGCGGACCCATCGTGACGATGATATCGGCGTTTGCCTCACTTGTGGGAATCGGCGGTTCGCCGCTCATGAGCATCAAGATGGGAGAGGGCAGTGAGAAAGAAGCGAAAAAGATACTGGCCAACAGCTTTCTGATGCTTGCCGTGATTTCGGTCATCACAACGGCCGGGGCGCTGCTATTGAAAAATAATCTGCTGATGTGGTTTGGCGCCAGCGAGACAATCTTTCCGTATGCGAACCAATATATAACAATTTATCTGCTCGGCACCATTTTTGCCCTGATGGCGGTGGGGATGAACCAGTTTATTATCTGTCAGGGATTTGCGAAGGTGGGAATGAAATCCGTTACACTGGGAGCCATTATTAATATTATTCTGGATCCCGTATTTATTTTCGTATTGGAGATGGGGGTCCGGGGAGCTGCGCTGGCAACGGTCCTGTCCCAGATGGCGTCCTGTGCCTTTGTACTCCTGTTCCTGTTCAGCAAAAAGGTTCCGATTCGAATCAGCTTTGGCGGTTATGAGTGGAGAATTATCAGAAAGATAACGGTGCTGGGAATGACGCCGTTTCTGATTATTGCCTTTGATAATGTGCTGATTATCACCTTGAACGCCGCTCTCCAGCATTATGGCGGAGCGGAGGGAGACAAGCTTCTGACCTGCGCCACCATAGTGCAGAGCTTCATGCTGATGGTGACCATGCCGCTGGGCGGTATCACGGGAGGTACGGAGCCGATACTCGGATATAATTTCGGAGCCAGGCGTACCGACCGGGTAATCAGAGCCCAGAAATATATTGCCTGTTTTGCCTTGGTATTTACTTCGGTCATGTTTATAGCTTCACAGACCCTGCCCCATTATTTTGTCAGGATTTTCACTCATAATGAAGAATATATTTCATTGACTGTCTGGGCAATCCGGATTTATACGGTAGGTATCATCCCGCTTGCACTCCAGTATGTGGTGGTTGACGGATTTACCGGAATGGGAGTTGCCTCGGTCGCCATCTTCCTGTCCATGTTCAGGAAGGTTCTGTATTTGGGAGGCGTCTTTGTACTTCCTGTCCTGTTTGGCGTAACCTCAATCTTTTATACCGAGGCTATCTCGGATTTTGGCGGTACGGTGATGAGTATTGCCGTGTATATTGTATTAATCCGGAAGATATTGAACAGGCGTGAAAAAGGAGAACTTTAAGAAAAGATAATAATTTATTCGGCAAAAGGCGGCAGAGGGAAATGCAAAATACATTTTCATCTGCCGCCCGTTTATCATTGATTTATATTCAGCGCATATCTTCTACAAGAAGTATCCTGATTGTGTCTGGTGACGGGTTCCAGTTCATAACATATAAGGTGTAAATACGGTTAGGATTGAGGTTGATAAAGGTAGAGAGCAGGTTGACTGCCGGTCTGGCGGATCTTGCCACGTTTACGGAGTAAGTTCCTGACTGGAGCCTGCTGAAGCTTCCGGCGTTTCCGGGCTGGGTGTTGGTGAAGCTCATGAAAGCATTCGGCAGCGTTACATTGACGGCGCCGCTTGCATAGGCCAGGTTGCAGACCCGCAGACAGGAAGTATTGAAGGATGTGTTGCAGCCTCCGTCCGGGAAGGCGTTGATGGCCATACGGTTGTTGATGCTTACAATGGCAATCGTAGAGTTATACCCAAAGAACATATTCTGCTGAAGGTAGACAAGGCCGTTCGGAGCCATGATTGTAATTCTGTGAAATCCTCTGGAATACTGTCTGTAGCGGCTGACCTCGGCAAAATCCATGTTGGTGAGAATCGTCCTGTTATCGACCTGTATGGTAAGATTTGAATGCACGGGCGAAGCATTTAAAAACCGGATGCTGAATCCGCGTGTCGGCTGCGGCATAGGAAGACAGTTACCACAAGGGATAACAGGTCCCGGGCCGCCTGGAAACCATACGGGAGGAACGGAGAAGTCCGGGTCGATCACGCCGTTGTCGGGCATAACGGAGAAATCCGGATCGATTACGTCGTTGTCGGGGAAAACAGAGAAGTCCGGGTCGATCATGTTGTTGTCGGGCATAACGGAGAAGCCTGGATCGACCATGTTGTTATCGGGCATGACGGAAAAATCGGAGTCAACGCCTCTGTTGTTTTGTGCGCCGTTAAAATTGTCATTCACATTGAGGGTGTGAACATCCGGCATCTGGTTCATTTCATGTAGCATATCATACCTCGTTTATTAAGTGTTTATAGTAAAAGTCTATTCAACGGCGCTGCAAAATGAGCATGGACGTCAAATATAGTTGTGTTTCGGCCTTTAAATGCTCCGACAAATTGCCACAAAATTCGAGTCTGTTTACCTGAAAATTACATAAATTTTACATATTTTACAAAAAGCTTGAAATAGCTATTTTCCCTGTGCTATGATAAAAACGATCGGCTTTTAATCCGGCAATTTTTCTGCTGTAAAAAAGCCGGCACAGGAGGATATTTATATGTCAATAAATGATGTAAGCAATCTGTTTACATTTGCCGGAGGGCTGGGCATGTTCCTGTATGGAATGCGCATCATGGGCGACGGCATGCAGAAGACAGCCGGCAGCAAGATGAACCACTTTCTTGGGATGGTGACAAATAACAGGCTTCTGGGCGTAGCCCTGGGAGCTTTAATTACGGCAATTCTTCACAGCAGTGCGGCGACGACGGTTATGGTTGTCGGTTTTGTCAATGCTGGGATTCTGAATCTGACACAGGCGGTTGGCGTTATCATGGGCGCTAATATCGGTACGACGATCACGGCCTGGATGGTTTCTTTAAATCAGCTCGGAGACGCGTTTACCGTACTCCAGCCTGCATTTTTTGCACCTCTGTGTATCGGCATCGGTACATTCCTGATTGTATTTTCAAAGAGACAAAAAAACAATCTGATCGGAGAAATTGTCATAGGCGTCGGACTTCTTTTCGTGGGCCTTGAATTTATGAGCAATGCGATCAACCCCTATACGGATGCTCCTATATTTGCAAAGGCATTTGCCGTCATGGGGCGCAATCCGATTCTGGGCATTATCACCGGCGCCCTTGTTACGGCTCTTCTTCAAAGCTCTACGGCATCCGTAGGTATCCTGCAGACGCTGGCGATGAACGGTGTTGTTACAACGGGGGCGGCCATCTACATAACCCTCGGACAGAACATCGGAACCTGCCTTACCGCCATGCTTTCCAGTGCCGGGGCCAACCGGACGGCAAAGAGGGCGGCGGCAATCCATCTGACCTTTAATACGCTGGGGGCCGTTATATTTGGTGTGGCGATGTACGCGCTGTCACTGCTCCGGCCTGCCATGGCCGGTTCGGAGATAAATTCCGTTCAGATTTCCATGTTCCATACGATATTCAATGTGACGAACACCCTTCTTTTATATCCGTTTGCCGGACAGCTGGTGAAGATTTCCGGCCTGCTCGTGAAGGACGGAGAGGCCGAAAAAGAGGCGGGGGAAGAACGGGGAGAGATCGAGACCGCATTCCGCCATCTGGATCAGCGTATTTTTGAATCGCCTGTTTTTGCCATCGAGGTGGCTCAGATGGAGACTGTGCATATGGGACAGATAGCCCTCAATAATATCCGTCTGGCAACGAATGCCATTTTGAGCAGAGATAAGGAGAAGGCGAAAGAAGTATACGGAAATGAAAAAGATATTGATAAAATGGAGGAGCTGCTGACCGGTTACCTCATTAAAGTCAATAATCTGTCACTGACGGAGCACCAGAAACTCCAGGTCAATAATCTGTTTTACAGCATCAGTGATATTGAGAGGGTTGGCGATCACTGTGAGAACCTGGCAGAGCAGGCCGACTATATGGCGGAGCATAATGTATCATTTTCTGATACGGGAAATGAAGATTTGAGCGCCATCAGTGAGAAAGTGGTCAAATCCTTCACCCACGCCATAGCCGCCAGGCAGACCGGCGATATGGACGATGTTAGGAAGGTCAGCCAGTATGAGGACGATGTGGACATGCTGGAGGAAGAACTGAGGGATAAGCATATTGAGCGCCTTTCGAGCGGTCAGTGCGATCCGTCCTCCGGCGTCGTGTTCCTGGATATAATAAGCAATCTGGAAAGGATTTCAGATCATGCCTATAATCTGGCAGGATATGTGAAAGATGAGATATAGACAGGAGAAAGTTTATAAAGACGAAATGAGAACACCCGATGGAAGATGATATTACCTCCATCGGGTGTTCTCATTATAGGAGACATTACTGCCCATCCAGATAACCTTTCTCAAGATAATACCGTTCGGCCCCCTTATGGAGCGGAACAGCCAGTTCATTGCAGATAAACCCCTTTTGCGTCAGGCTGCTCAGAGATTCGTGGCTGGCGGCCAGCTGAGGGATGGATTCATCCAATATCTTTGTAATACGGTAAACGAGTTCCTCGTCCATATTCTCATCTACGCAGAGAAGACATTTGATACCGAAGGAGTCGATATCCTCACTCTGGCCCGGATACGTTCCTGCTGGTATGGTTGTTTTATAATAGAAAGAATTCTTTGAGAGAATCTTCTTAAGCTCTGCAGGCGTATATTTCAGGAGCCGGCAGGGGACAGACTCTGCAAGTTCTGTAAGTCCGCTGATGGGAACTCCGGCAAACCCGTGTACTGCGTCGAGTTTTCCTTCCCGGACAGCGACGGAGCCGGAGCCAAGCCCGGAATTGACCAGAGTGGTGGATGATCCGAGTCCGACCACATCAATGGCAATACGGGCGGACAGATCGGTGGTTGAACCCTGGGGTCCGATGGCTGCGCTTTTACCGTTCAGATCGTGGACATAAGTGAGCCCTGCCGATTCGGGCGCCATCCAATTGGAAACACTGGTATAAATGGCTCCGATAGCCCTCAGGCTTTTAATTGGTTTATCGGCAAAATCATCGGTTCCGTAATAAGCCGACCAGGCCACATCTCCGCTGACCAGGCCCATGTCAATCTGTCCCCCCGTAATCCATTCGACGTTGGTAAAGGAGCCGTTTGAAGCGCTGAGATTGACCTTAATATTAGAGTCGTGTTCACTGATTACTTTGGCAAGCGCATTGCCGACCGGATACATGGTTCCCCCGCTGTCGGCGGTTCCGATTGTAAGAACCGTCAGCCCGGTGCTCACCTCCGGTAAATTTTCCACTTTTTCCGTCAATGCCGGGTTGTCGGACGTATTGGAGGAACAGCTGCATGCAGTGCAGGCAAAACCCGTCAGTGCAGCTAATAAGAAAGCTTTTAAATATACCTTTTTCATTATACAGATCACCTGTTTTATTAAAGTGTTAAACACAGCAGTCACATGTAAACATTATAATCTAAAATGGCGCCGGATCAATACCTTAACCATTGAAGAGAAAATATACAAAATCTTTACACTTATATTCTACTATAACACAGGTGTAAAGATTCGTCCAAGACAAATTGTTTTGCGAAGACTGGGATGTTGCTTTGGCGCGGGATGAACAGCAGCATTGGAAGCTGCGCTTGGGCAGGGAAACAGAATCGGGATTGATATGAAAAAACGTCCGGCAGATTGGGGGCGCCGGACGTTTAAGTGAATTTATTATTTGTAAATGAACGTGAACCTTATTTGATAAAACTTCCGAATACGGAAAGGAAGATAGGGTTGTAAATATCATCAATGATTACGGCGAAGGATGGGTAAAGAACCCATGCAACATTGTGCCATCCGTATTCATCCATAACAGCTTTCTCATTTGCTACGGCGTTCGGACCGGAGCCGCATCCCCATCCGCAGTTTCCGGCAGCCATAACAGCAGCGCCATAGTTGCGGCCAAACATGTTGTAGGAGACGAAGATTGCAAATGCAGCCATCAGGAGGGCCTGGCAGAGAAGGATGATACCCATCTGACCTGCTACAGGAGCCAGCTTTGTAATATCGGTTGTCATAAGAACCAGAGCGAGGTAGAGTTCCAGGAACATATGCTCGATTGCGTCAACCTCAGGAACATAAAACTTGATGTTGCAGGCCTCCATTACATTACGCGCGATTGCGCCTGCAAACAGACAGCCAATGAATTTCGGCATTTCAATCATTGGGATATTGTCAAGGATACAGTAAATCGGCATACCGAGAGCGGCAATCAGCAGAGTCATGGCAAACATGGAAATCATTCTGCCGTTGTCAAGCGTTGCAGCCGTACCGGTTTTTGCTGATTCGGGTTTATCGTTCGGGTCGGATTTCAGGTTGTTGCGTGTAATCAGGAAGGCAGCCACAGGTCCGCCGATTAAGGAACCCATGATGTTGCCCATTGTACCTGCCGCCACACCGATAGTAGTGGCATCCGGCGCGCCCCAGGACTCAAAGATCGGGCCAAATGCGGAAGCCGTACCTACACCGCCTGACATTGCTGAAGAGGAACACTGCAGCGCCAGAAGCGGATGAAGTCCAATCAGGTTGCCGACAAACACGCCCAGAAGATCCTGGAGAGTGATTAAAAGACAGGCAGCGATTGCAATCATGGCACAGAGCTTGCCGCCTGCATGACGAAGCATCTTTAAGCTGAAACCGAAACCTACGCAGAGGAAGAACAGGTTCTGACATAAGTCTTTCATTATCGTGGCATCGAAGGAAAGTCCGATGATGCCGGAACCCTTAATAATAGCGACAACAATTGAAAAGATGATACCGGATACAACCGGTGCGGGGATTGCGTATTTACGCAGTAATTTTGAGTGGTTTACAATCGCACGCCCCAGGAAGATAACGATGGCGGCAAAACCGAGAGTGGTAAGATACTCAAATTTGAAATTAGCAACAGCCCCATCTGCCGCCGGTGTGTAAGTACCGAAATAGCCCATAATAGTTTCCATTGATACATACCCTCCATTTCTTTTTTATAAAATTTATTTATTTTTTATAAACGGTTCTATACTGAATGTTGGAAGTGTGCTTTTCAGCACACCCCAACATTCAGTATAGAGCCTTATAAACAAAGTGTAAAATATGTAGGAGGTGAAGTCAATTTTTGTAATTAAGAAAAGCCTTTAGTAACTATAGTAAATGGGTTTTGGATGTATATTCTGACGAAATGGGGGAAGAGAGAAATATTAACTGATAAATAAAATGGAATTGCTGCAGCCTGAAAATACCCAAAAGTGCAGCAGCGCCGGACTGTTACGGCAGAAGGCGGCCGCGGCTGCACATGGGGTTTATGGTTGATTGCGGTGTTCTGTGCGCGGATTGTGCGGGCTGTCATTTGTTAATATAGCGGTATCGGATGGAAGGGCGTCCTCCTGTCTGGTAATCAATGGTACTGATTAGCTCTCCGGTTTCCAGCATATAATTCATATACCTACGGATTGTGATACGCGACAGGTGAATCTGCTCTGCTATCTGTTCACTGGAATACTGGACATCCCTGTTATCCTTCAGGAAACCGCGTATCAGTCCCAGTGTGGTTTCGTTCAGCCCCTTGGTCAGGCCGGCGGCCTGGGAGCCGGTATTCTCCTGACGGGCCAGCAGTTTATCAATCTCTCCCTGCCCCATGTTGTTTTTTGCCTGGTTTAAATACTCCTTCATCTGGCTGTATTTTTCAAGAGCGGCTTGGAAACGCGGGTATTCAAACGGTTTTACAAGATAGTCAATCACACCGCGGGACAGAAGCTGTACGACGATATCCGTGTCGCTGGCAGAGGTCACCATGATGATGGACGGGGCTTTACCGGTTGCATGAAGCCGGTCGATGAATTCGGCGCCGTTCATCAGCGGGGTATAGTAATCAAGAATAATCAAATCGACATCTTCATCATTCAGATACTCAAGCGCTTCAATTCCGCTTTTAAAGACCTTTATCACCCGGAAGGACGGGGTCAGTTCCACATACTGCTTATTGATGGAGGCTACCATCGGATCATCTTCTATTATAATAACCTGGTACATTAAAGGTTCTCCTTTCTTGTGAAAGTGAGCGTAAAGCAGGTGCCCTCGCCCATCTCCGTATCTATGGAAATTTCTCCCTGATAATCTTCTGTAATCTGTTTAATCAGATAAAGGCCGGTTCCCCTGTTTTCCCCCTTTGAGGAGATTCCTTTATCAAATATATGATTCAGCAATTCCTGGGGAATTCCATTCCCGGTATCCTCGCAGGTAATGATATTGCAGTCGGGGCGGCAGTAAATTCCGAGAGTGATTTCTTTTAACTCCTGATTTAAATTTACAGAGCTGTTCAGCTCCTCGATGGCATTTTCCAGCAAATTCCCTATAATCGTAATAACGGAATCCTGCAAAAGCAGCAGTTCACTTTCGATGCAGCTGCTGTCATGGGTCAGAGTAAGGCGGATTCCGAGTTCCGCAGCATGCATCATTTTACCGATGACAAGCGCACAGATTCTGGATACACGGATGGAATCGGCTGTTTCCCGGATAGACTGGCTGGACACCAGATTACTGTTGATGATAAATTGTTTTGCCTGATCGATTTCGCCCGTCTGCAGATAACCTAGGATTACATGAAGCTTGTTTAGAAATTCATGGTTAAAGGCGCGAAGCGTATCAAGCATGCTGCGGGTGCCGGTCAGCTCGTCCGACAGAGAGAGAAACTCCGTCCTGTCCACAGCGATGGCCAGCATGCCCTGTATGGGTTTTTTGCCCTTTCCCTGAATCGGTATTTCATTCATCAGAATGGTCCGCCCGCCTATGGAGCATGTCTGGCGCCGGACTGATTTACCGGTGTTGATGACAGTGTCGAATTTGGTGTCAGGATATAGCTCACGGATATGCCTGCCCATCAGGGGAGGGCCCTCGCCGGGACCGTCCGAAAACAGGTTTCTTGCAACGATATTGGAGAAAAGGATTTTTCCGTCTGTATCGGTGGCTATCAGTCCTTCTTCTATAGAATTCATCACATCATCCTGGCGTATATACATATTGAGAAGCTCATGAGGGTTGAAGCCCATCAGAGATTTTCTCAGAAAGCGGATAAATGCATGGGTAAGGAATGTACTCACGAGCATCATCAGAATAAAGATAGCCAGGTGAACTATCAGTATGTTACGGTGCCTTGCCGATATATGGGCGGTGAAGACAGAGGCCATGACAAAACCGATGATAGTTCCGTCACTGCTTTTGACCGCGTGGAATGCACGCCTCTGTGCGCCTTTGGTTCCGTAGCCGGTTGTGATATAAGGCTTGCTCCCCTGAAGAATCCGGGTCTCGTCCCCGTCAACGAAGGTTTCGCCTGTTTTCAGCCGGTCCGTGTGGTAAAAGCGCAGGCTGTTGCTGTCACAGATAACAACGACGCTGATATCGGGGAGATTATTGCAGAGTGAATCAATGTCCTGTTTTGCGAGAGCGCTGGGATAACCTGCCTCCAGCATGGAGACAACCTGGGGCATCGAGGCAATATAGGAGGCGGTGCCGCTTATGGTGGCGTCCATATCCGCCCTCTGCCGCGTGATATCAAAGTACAGGGTAATACCCAGTGAAAGGACGATAATTAAAGCGGAAAGCAGTGTAAAAGAGCGGTACAGCTTCTTTTCAAGCTCGTTCCGGGATGCTGTCTGATCCAAGATGCACCTCCTTTAGCAGTTTGACGGTGAAAAGTCCGCAAAAAGATGTGCGGACACTTAATCATGCTTCATTATATTAAAAAAAGAAGGTTTTCGCAACAGCAATCAAAAGTCCATGGATGAAAACAGAGAGAGCGGGAATAATATTTATGAAATTTCAAAAAAACCCTTGCTATTTTGGGATTAATTGGTTACAATACAAGGTAGGTTGATTATTATTTAACAATCATGAATAGAATATATTCTTAGGAGGAATGAAATCATGGCAGTAAAAGTTGCAATCAATGGTTTTGGCCGTATCGGCCGTCTGGCATTCAGACAGATGTTTGGCGCTGAGGGTTACGAGGTAGTGGCAATCAACGACTTAACAAACCCAACAATGTTAGCTCATCTTTTAAAGTATGATTCCGCACAGGGCAGATATGAAGGACATACTGTAGAAGCAGGCGAAGATTACATCGTTGTAGACGGCAAGAAGATCACAATCTACGCTAAAGCTAACGCTGCTGAACTTCCTTGGGGAGAGATCGGTGTAGACGTAGTATTAGAGTGTACCGGTTTTTATACATCAAAAGCTAAAGCACAGGCTCATATCGACGCAGGCGCTAAGAAAGTAGTTATCTCCGCACCGGCTGGAAATGATCTTCCAACAGTTGTTTTCAATGTAAACCATGACATACTGACAAAAGAAGATACAATTATATCCGCAGCATCCTGTACAACAAACTGTCTGGCTCCGATGGCTAAGGCACTGAACGACTACGCTCCGATTCAGTCCGGTATCATGTCAACAATCCATGCATACACAGGCGATCAGATGATCCTTGACGGACCTCACAGAAAAGGCGACTTAAGAAGAGCAAGAGCTGGCGCTGTCAATATCGTTCCGAACTCCACAGGCGCTGCAAAAGCAATTGGTCTTGTTATTCCGGAATTAAACGGCAAATTAATCGGTTCCGCACAGCGTGTACCGGTTCCGACAGGCTCCACCACAATTCTCGTGGCAGTTGTTAAAAAAGCCGGTGTTACAAAAGAAGAAATCAATGCTGCTATGAAAGCTGCTGAAACAGAGTCCTTCGGTTACACAGAAGATGAAATCGTATCCTCCGATATCGTAGGCGTCAGATACGGCTCCTTATTCGATGCAACACAGACCATGGTTTCCCAGATTGGCGATGATTTATATCAGGTACAGGTTGTTTCCTGGTATGACAATGAAAACTCCTATACAAGCCAGATGGTTCGTACGATCAAATACTTCGCAGAATTATCATAATAGACAGACGGCACGAAAATCCCGAGTTTCACGGCGCGAAGCGATGTTTTCACAGCATTGCCGCTTTTTGGCAAAGGTGTGAAAAGTAACTATAAGGATTCAACATGGGTCCGGTCCACAGGACCGGACCTGTTTTTGTTTTTAGTAACCGGTAAACTCTTTCAGTTAAGAAAGGAGTATCTTCCATGCTGAATAAAAAATCAGTTGACGATATCAATGTAAAAGGAAAAAAAGTTCTGGTGCGCTGTGATTTCAACGTGCCGTTAAAAGAGGGAAAAATCACCGATGAGAACCGTCTGGTGGCAGCGCTTCCTACTATCAAAAAATTAATAGGCGACGGCGGCAGAGTAATTCTCTGTTCCCATCTCGGTAAGCCAAAGGGCGAGCCAAAGCCGGAACTGTCGTTAGCGCCCGTAGCCGTACGTCTTTCCGAGCTGCTTGGCCAGGAAGTGAAATTTGCGGCTGATCCCGAAGTCGTTGGTCCAAATGCAAAGGCGGCCGTAGACGGCATGAAAGACGGAGATGTTGTATTACTTGAGAATACACGTTACAGAGCGGAAGAGACAAAGAACGGAGAGGCATTCAGTAAAGATCTTGCTTCCCTCTGTGAAATTTATGTGGATGATGCATTTGGAACGGCGCACCGCGCACACTGCTCCAATGTTGGCGTAACCCAGTACGTTTCTGAGGCGGCAGTCGGATACTTAATGCAGAAGGAGATTGATTTCCTCGGAAATGCGGTGAACAATCCCGTTCGTCCTTTTGTAGCAATCCTTGGCGGAGCGAAGGTTGCCGATAAATTAAATGTTATTTCAAATCTTCTGGAGAAATGCGACACTCTGATAATCGGAGGAGGCATGGCATTTACGTTCTTGAAGGCTCAGGGGAAAGAAATTGGAAAATCTCTTGTGGATGACACAAAACTGGAGTACTGCCGTGAGATGGTGGAGAAGGCAAAGAAGCTCGGCAAGAAGCTGCTTCTTCCGGTCGATGCCGCCGTGGCCGTATCGTTCCCGAATCCAATTGATGCTCCGATTGATATACAGTATGTATCCGTTGATGCTATTCCGGCAGACACGATGGGACTCGATATCGGGACAGAGACTGCAAAGCTCTATGCCGATGCCGTGAAATCAGCTAAAACCGTTGTATGGAACGGACCGATGGGAGTATTTGAGAATCCGGTACTGGCGAAAGGAACCATCGCCGTGGCAGAAGCGCTGGCTGAGACAGAGGCTACCACGATTATCGGCGGCGGAGATTCCGCGGCAGCCGTAAACCAGCTTGGATTCGGTGATAAGATGAGCCACATTTCCACAGGCGGCGGAGCCTCCCTGGAATTCCTTGAAGGCAAAGAACTCCCGGGTGTGGCGGCGGCAAATGACCGATAATGACAGGCAAGTGAGGCCGTGCTTATTTTCAACAGTTTTTAAAATCAGGAGGATAAAATAATGGCAAGAAGAAAGATTGTGGCGGGCAACTGGAAAATGAACATGACTCCGAGTGAGGCGGTTGCCCTTGTTAATACATTAAAACCGCTGGTTGCTTCGGATGAGACGGACGTTGTCTTCTGCGTACCGGCTATCGATATTATCCCTGTAGTGGAGGCATGTAAGGGAACGAATATTGCAGTAGGTGCAGAGAATATGTACTACGAAGAAAAAGGCGCCTATACCGGAGAGATTGCTCCGAATATGCTTACGGATGCCGGTGTTAAATACGTAATTATCGGACATTCCGAGAGAAGAGAATATTTCGCAGAATCAGACGAGACTGTGAATAAAAAAGTTCTCAAGGCATTTGAGCACGGCCTGACGCCTATCATCTGCTGCGGCGAGACTTTAACACAGAGAGAGCAGGGAATTACGATTGACTGGATCCGCCAGCAGATCAAAATTGCTTTCTTAAATGTGACGGCAGAACAGGCTAAGGCGGCCGTAATCGCATATGAGCCAATCTGGGCAATCGGAACAGGAAAGACGGCTACAACAGAGCAGGCTGAAGAAGTATGCGCCGCAATCCGCGCATGCATCAGGGAAATCTATGATGAAGCGACGGCAGAGGCCATCCGTATTCAGTACGGCGGTTCCGTTAACGGCGGTAATGCTGCTGAACTGTTTGCCCAGGCAGACATCGACGGAGGCCTGGTCGGCGGAGCTTCCCTGAAAGAAGAATTCGGAAAGATCGTTAATTACAAATAATAAGATTTTGATATTTAGGAGCCAACCGGCCATTTGACAGGCCGGCTGGCTTTTTTTGATGGCGGTGACCTGTGCGCGGAGCGTAGTACCCTTCCTGGAGCAGCGGCATTGAAACCCCGTATTTGCTGTGCTATAATAAATAACCAGGGAACAATGAAATTACTTGACTTAGATTACATCTGAAAGGGGACAGAACACATGGACAGACCGGTTAGGAGGCTGCGTATGGAGCATGGCCTTAATATAAGGGATATGGGTGGATTCGAGACAAACGACGGCAGGGTAACGGCTTTTGGGAAGCTTCTGAGAGCGGGAGCGCTTCAAAAGCTGACACCGCAGGAGTGGGGACGGCTGAAGGAGTATGGAGTGAGGACAGTTCTGGATCTCCGCAGCCTGGCTGAGATAGAAACGGGCAGGGACGCAGTACCCGAGGGCGTGGAGTGGTACCACTGTCCGTTACAGAGAGAGCAGATAGATGCAAAGGACATAACCGGATCGGCGGAACGGGCGTTTGCCGGCAGTCTGACGGATGGATATTTAAATATTGTTAAAACCAACGGAGCGCTTTTAGCCTCGGCGGTCAGGCAGCTAATTGCAGGTCTTGAAAAAGGGGCGGTCCTTTTTCACTGTACGGCCGGAAAAGACAGAACCGGAATTTTGGCATCCTGTATTTTCACTCTCTGCGGGATTTCCCAGGAAGATATTGTCGCAGATTATGAGGTGACATATACATATAACAAAAAAGGGATGAACCGGCTGCTCCGGATGCTTGATGAAGAGACCAGAGGCAGGATGGAACCGCTTATGAGATCGGATGCGGAGAGCATGGAACGCCTTCTTGCTTTTTATCAGGAGATACGTCTCTCAAAATATCTGGAGGCGTATGGTTTGACAGAAGAAGAGATGGAAACTCTGAAACATTATTTTCTGGTATAATCAACCGGTACGGTGGATGCAGGCGGTTTCCGAATCAGGGAGGATACGCGTGAAAAATAACAGGCTTTTTAAAACGAATGCTGTAATCAGCTTAATTTTGCTCATTGGTTTCGCCCTGACGGCAGCGCTTTCTTACCACGCTAATTACAGGACGTCTCTTGACAGTATGGAACAGATATCTACACTGACGGCAGACGGTATCTGCTATCAGCTGACAGCTATGTTTACGAAGCCGGTCAATGTTTCTCTGACCATGTCCTATGACAGTCTGCTGCGGGAACATCTTTCAAAGGAGACGGAGTATCTTGAGGATGAAAAATACGTTGACACAACGAGAAATTATCTTGATACATACCGGGAAAAGTACGGATTCGATTCCGTCTTCCTGGTATCCGCCGCCACGTCCCGCTATTATAATTTTAATGGAATTGACCGCGTATTGACGGAAGACAGCCCGGAGAATGCATGGTACTATGATTTACTGAAAAGCGATGCTGAATATTCGATGAATGTGGACAATGACGAGGTGGAAGGCGCCGACAATGTGCTTACCGTCTTTGTGAACTGCAAAGTGAAGGCAGGGGACGGCTCCATCCTCGGGATTGTCGGTGTCGGAATCCGGATAGATTACCTGGAAGAGCTGCTCCGGACGTATGAAGATAAATTCAATGTCACAGCAGGCCTGCTGGGGGAAGACGGAACCATAGAGATTTCCACTGCCCACAATGGGCATGTGAAGACAGACTGGTTTGAACTTAACGGCCGCCACAATATCAGGGGGCAGATACTTGACTGGAGGGAAAAGAATACAAACCTGGAAATTTGGGCGGACAAAGAAGAAAGCGGAAAGGAAAGGAGCTACATCGTGGCCCGGTTTATTCCGGAACTGAACTGGCACCTGGTGGTGGAACAGAATACGGGCCAGCTGCTGCATGAGATCCGGATCCAGCTAATCCTGACGGGAATCCTGCTGATTATTATCGTCGTGTCGGTTCTTCTCATTATTACCGCAGTAATTAGGAATTTCAACAAGCAGATTACAGAGCTGATGGAGGAACGGCAGGAAAGCTTTGTCAGAGCCACCGAACAGCTCTATGATAATATCTATGAGCTCAATATCACTAAAAATTGCAGTGTCGGGAAAAGAACGCGGGAGTATTTTAAAAGTCTGGGCGTCAACGATCTGCCGTACAGCGAGGGTCTGCGTGTCATTGCCGATAAGCAGATAAAAGAAGAGTTCAGGGAGGGCTATGTCTCGACCTTTGATCCGCCCAATGTTATACGGGAATATGAACGCGGGAACCATCATCTGCGCTATGATTTCCGGATGACGCAGGACGGAGATAAGTATTTCTGGATGAGAATAGACGCCTACGTTTTTTATTCGGCGGAAGATGACTCTATTCACATGCTTACCTATAGAAAAAATATTGAGGAGGAGAAGAAAATTCAAATACAGGCCGTGCTGGATGAGATGACCCGGTTCTACAGTAAAAGGGAAACGGAACGCCTGATCGAAACAGTACTTTCCGGGACACCGGGCGGAAGGTATGCCTTTTTTATCTTCGATATTGACAATTTCAAGCAGGCGAATGATTGCTATGGCCATCGGTTTGGAGATTTTTGCATCAAAGAATTCAGCAGTATCATCAGAAAACATTTCAGGGAAAAAGATATTCTGGGAAGAATCGGAGGCGATGAATTTGCAGCCTTTATACCGGTTCCCGATATCGGATGGGCGCGGAAGAAAGCCGGTGAGCTGGCAGAAGCGCTGAATACGATTATTGAGAATCAGGACAGGAGCTGGCAGATGTCGGTGAGTATCGGAGTGGCCGTTTACCCGGAGGCAGGAACACTGTTTGAAGAACTTTATGGGAATGCCGATAAAGCGCTATATGAGACTAAAATCAGAGGCAGGAACGGATTTACCATATTCCAGCCTTATGACGAGAAAGGGCAGGAAACGGAACTGGAAAATGAATAAACAGCACGCCGTTTTTGGCGGGATGTGAACAGCAACCGTCTGGAAAATTTCGTCAAAAATTTGTCATACAGCCATTGAAACTTGCAATGAAATCATGTAAAATAAGAAATTGGCAAGAATAATATAAATGCCTCCTGTTTTACCTGAATCACTGCAGTTTCGATGGTTTTATTAAAGACGGCGATCCGTGGGCGGAGCGTGCAGGTTATCGTTCAGGTATAAAAGGAGAAGAAGATAAAGGAGATAGATTATGAGCAAAAAACCAACTGTATTAATGATACTTGATGGTTATGGACTGAACAGCAACTGTGAGCATAATGCGGTTTGCGAAGCAAAAACGCCGGTGATGGATCAGTTAATGAGCCAGTGTCCTTACGTGAGAGGCAATGCCAGCGGCCTTGCCGTGGGTCTGCCGGACGGTCAGATGGGTAATTCCGAGGTGGGACATCTGAACATGGGTGCAGGCCGTATCGTATATCAGGAACTGACCAGAATTACAAAATCTATCGAAGACGGAGATTTCTTTACTGTCCCGGAATTTCTGGAGGCAGTTGAGAACTGTAAAAAAAACAATTCGGCGCTGCATCTTTTCGGCCTTGTCTCCGACGGAGGTGTCCACAGTCATAATACCCATATTTACGGACTCCTTGAGCTGGCAAAGCGTAACGGCCTGACGGATGTATATGTACACTGCTTCCTGGACGGACGCGATACACCGCCTGCATCGGGAAAGGATTTTGTCGCCGGGCTGGAGGCAAAGATGAAGGAAATCGGCGTTGGACGCGTTGCCTCCGTAATGGGCCGTTACTATGCGATGGACCGGGATAAGAACTGGGACAGGGTAAAACGTGCTTACGACGTTCTGACCAGGGGAGAGGGCGAAAAGGCGGATACTGCCACAGGCGGGATCCAGGCGTCCTATGACCGGGAAATTAATGATGAGTTTGTCGTACCTTTTAATGTGGAGGAAAACGGCCGTCCGGTAGCTGTGATTCAGGACAAAGATTCCGTGATTTTCTTTAATTTCCGTCCCGACCGCGCCAGAGAAATTACAAGAGCATTCTGTGACACTGATTTTAACGGTTTTGAAAGAGACAAAAAACTCGATTTGGTATTTGTATGTTTTACCGATTATGATGAGACCATCGGCAATAAGCTGGTCGCTTTCAGGAAAGAGGAGATTACAAACACTTTCGGAGAATTCCTGGCCGCCCATGGAAAGACACAGGCAAGAATAGCCGAAACGGAGAAATATGCCCATGTAACCTTTTTCTTTAACGGCGGAATTGAAGAGCCGAACGCAGGCGAAGACCGGATTCTCGTCCCATCTCCAAAGGAGGTTCCGACTTACGATTTAAAACCAGAAATGAGCGCACCCCAGGTTTGTGATAAACTGGTGGAGGCAATTAAATCGGATAAGTACGATGTGATAGTCATCAACTTCGCAAATCCTGATATGGTAGGCCATACCGGCGTTGAGGATGCCGCGATCAAGGCGATTGAGACAGTGGATGCCTGCGTGGGAAGAACGGTTGAGGCGATAAAGGAAACCGGCGGTGTCCTGTTTATCTGTGCCGATCACGGCAATGCCGAGCAGTTGGTTGATTATGAGACGGGCGAGCCCTGGACCGCCCATACAACGAACCAGGTACCGTTCATCCTTGTCAATGCAGATCCTTCTTATAAATTGAGAGAAGGCGGATGCCTGGCCGATATTGCGCCGACTTTGATCGAACTGATGGGAATGGAACAGCCGAAAGAGATGACGGGGAAATCCCTTCTGGTAAAATAATGTTGTGATGTTGGGGTCAAAAGGTCTTTTGACCCCTTTGTGCTGTAACGCCCGGCTGTAAATGTCTGTCATACATTTACAGCCGGGCGTTATCCGACAGCCGGGTTAATTCAGTGAATCCTTTTCATAAAGCCGGTGGTATATCTCTTCGCTGACGGAGTCAACGTATGCCTGATTGGGAAGATCCTGCTGCGTGACAAGAAAATCCTGTATCAGCTCAAAACGCTTCAGTTCCAATTCCTCGCCTGCCAGGCCCGGATCTTCTTTCTTAAGCTCTTCATCGAGGGAACCGCCGGTCCATGTGGAGATAAACCATTCGATTAAATCCTTTGTACATCTTTCTTCCTCTTCCGCCTGTTTTTGCACTGCAGCGATGGAGCTGCGCGTCCGAAACGAGACAAAAAGACAGGCGAGTCCTAAAAGTGTGATGACAGACTGGAAGAAAATTCTGGAACCGCCTGTCATCGGAAGACTGATAATCCCGGACCAGCAGACAGCGGCAAACACGGTTGCGGCGCCTCCCACCATCAGGAAAGCGGAACTGGAGGAATGGAGATCCTCGCATCTTTGGCGGCTGCTTATATAGACGCCTGAAGAGGCTGCTCTCGTCCCGGACTGACCGGACGGTTTCGTATCAGCCGGAATACCGTTCTCCTGCGGTTCACTGTCATGGCTTAAAAGGGCTTCAAAATTCTCCAGGTTTTCCAGATTGGCCAGGTTGTCAAAATCAACCAGATTATCCAGAATTTCGGAGGCGTCAATTCCATCCATCTGCAGATAGCGGCCGGAAGCGGCATCTATCTGCTGCTGTTTCTTTTTCTCACGCATTTCTGCCTCATAAGCTTCCTGTGATTCAACAAGATCGCCTCCGCAGTCGCTGCACGTTGTGATTCCATCGACAAATTCCATGTCGCATTTCGGGCAATAAGGCATAATAGGTTCTCCTTGGTATTTAATATAGATTTATTATAAGATAGAAAAGATGAAACGTCTACACTAACGTCATAAATAAAGTACTTCCATTTATATAGAAAATAAGATAGAATAAAAAGGGCGTTCCAAAGAAGGGGAGAAGAACTTATGAACCGGATGAAGACGAGTGAATTGATGAAGCGTTTCGCACCTTACTATTTCAAATACTGGAAGGCACTGCTGTTTGATTTGTTCTGCGCGGCACTTACGACACTGTGCGAAATTGTGCTTCCGCTGATTCTGAGATATATTACAAATGAAGGCATGTATAATCTGGCAAATCTGACTGTAAAAACGATTGTCACCATCGGCCTTCTGTATTTCGGGCTCCGGATAATAGACGGTCTGGCCAACTTTTATATGGCTTATACAGGTCATATTATGGGGGCCAGAATCGAGACGGATATGAGAACCGACGCATTCTGCCATTTGCAGAAGCTGTCGGACAGTTTTTACAGCAATACAAAGGTGGGGCAGATTATGGCCCGCATTACAAGCGACTTGTTTGACGTGACGGAATTTGCCCATCACTGCCCGGAAGAATTTTTTATAGCATTCCTGAAAATCGTCATCTCATTTTTTATCCTGGCCAGGATTAATCTGCTTCTCACGGTGGTTATATTTATTTTTATCCCTGTTATGGCTGTCTCCTGCACTTATTTTAACCTGAAGGTGCGTTCTGCCTTTAAGATGCAGCGCAATCATGTGGGAGAGCTGAATGCAAGAATCGAGGACAGTCTGCTGGGCAACCGGGTAGTCAGGGCTTTTGGCAATGAGAAACTGGAGATTGAGAAGTTTCAGCAGGATAATCTCAAATTTTTAGATATCAAAAAACACACATATTTTTATATGGCGGCATTCCAGGATACGGTGAGAATGTTTGACGGAATTATGTACGTGGTGGTAATCATTGCAGGAGGGACATTTTTAGTAAAAGGAATCATAAATCCCGGTGATTTGGTTGCTTATACGATGTATGTGACGACACTTTTATCGACGATCCGGAGAATTATCGAATTTGCCGAGCAGTTCCAGAGAGGTATGACGGGAATCGAGAGGTTCTGTGAAATTATGGACGCCGATATCGATATTTTTGACGATGCCGATGCGGAGGAGTTAAAGGATTCCAGAGGCGAAATCACGTTTGAGAATGTAACATTTGAATATCCGGATGACCATAATCAGGTCCTTTCCGATATCAATCTGACGATCCGTCCGGGCGAGAGAATTGCCCTGGTAGGGCCTTCGGGCGGAGGAAAGACGACGCTCTGCAACCTGATTCCAAGATTTTATGATCCGACGGAGGGGAGAATCTTAGTTGACGGGAAGGACTTGAGGAAGCTTACGCTGGAGAGCCTCAGGAGCCAGGTGGGAATGGTACAGCAGGACGTGTATTTGTTTTCCGGCACTATTTATGATAATATTGTATACGGAAAGCCGGGCGCCTGCAGAGAGGAAGTTATGGAAGCGGCGAAGATGGCCGGGGCCGATGAATTTATTAAAGAGATGGCAATGGGATATGATACCTATGTCGGTGAGCGGGGGGTAAAGCTCTCCGGAGGGCAGAAGCAGCGCATCAGCATTGCCAGGGTATTTCTGAAAAATCCGCCGATTCTGATTCTCGATGAGGCGACTTCGGCTCTTGACAATGAAAGCGAGAAGATGGTCTCCAGGTCTCTTGACAAGCTGGCGGTGGGCAGAACGACTCTCACAATCGCCCACAGGCTGAGTACGATCCGGGGAGCCGACCGGATTTTAGTGCTGTCCGGTAATCGGATCGAGGAAGAAGGCAGCCATGGCGAGCTGATGGCCAAAGAGGGAATTTACTATCATTTATATATGTCTGCCAATGGATTTTCAGAGGAAGCGGCAGAGTGATTGGAGGAAATTTGAATGAAAATTGCAGTTGTGACAGACAGCAACAGCGGTATTACACAAGCGCAGGGGAAGGAACTTGGAATTACGGTTCTTCCGATGCCATTTATGATTGACGGAAATGAATTTTTTGAAGATATCAGCCTGACACAGCAGGAATTTTATGGGAAGATGGAAGAGGACATGGATATTTCCACATCACAGCCGTCACCTGAGTCGATTGTGGAGCTGTGGGAGGCGCTGCTTGAAGAATATGACGGGATTGTCCATATACCGATGTCCAGCGGCCTGTCCGGTTCCTGTCAGACGGCGCTGATGCTGGCAGAGGAGTTTGACGGCCGTGTCCAGGTGGTAAACAACCACCGGATTTCAGTAACCCAGAGGCAGTCGGCCCTGGATGCCCTGGAGATGGCGGGGAAAGGAATGGATGCCGTTCAAATTAAGGAAGTGCTGGAGAGAACCGGTTCTGAGTCCACGATTTACATCACGGTGGACACTTTAAAATACCTGAAAAAAGGTGGAAGAATCACGCCTGCGGCCGCGGCGCTGGGAACGCTTCTGCGTCTGAAACCGGTCCTGACCATACAGGGAGAGAAGCTGGATGCTTTCGCCAAGGCAAGGACGATGAAGCAGGCAAAATCCATGATGATATCCGCAATCCAGCATGATTTGGAGACGAGGTGGGATGATAAAGAAGGGAAAAAGACCCATCTGGAGATTGCCCATACGAACTGTGAGGAAGCGGCTCTGCAGCTTAAGGAGGAGCTTCTGGAGCTTTTCCCTGATACGGATATCCATATTGATCCTCTGTCTTTGAGCGTTGCCTGCCATATCGGGCCCGGCGCACTGGCAATAGCGGCGGTGAAAAAATTAGAAATTTAATTTGGAAAGCATGAAAAAATTGATTAAAAAAATTAGGTTTAGACGTTGTGTAAGTATGAAAGTTCCTCTGCTGTTCTGTTTCCTGCTGGTAACGCTGGTGCCTCTTCTTGTGCAGGCCAGGTTTCTGGCAGGTTTTTTCCGGCAGAGCCAGATTGAGGACAGCATGATAGAGGCGCAGAGCAAATGCCTGATGCTTACCAACAAGATGATAACCCTGGATTACATCAATAACATGTCGAATAACCCGGGGCTGGACGCGGAGATGAACGTGACGGCCGATCTGTTTAACGGCCGCATTGTCGTGATTGACAGCAGCTTCAAAATCATTAAGGACACGTTCGAGCTGACCAAGGGAAAAACGAGTGTGGTTGAGGAAGTGCTCCGCTCCTTTGAAGGGGAGACTATCAACCGCCGGAATAAAGAAAAAGATTACTTTTATCTGACGCTTCCCGTATATTCCAAGGCGGATTCGCAGAAGGTGGAGGGGGTTCTGCTGATGACGGCTTCCACCGAGAGCATGGCCCTTCTGGAGAGTCAGGTGATGCATAAAGCCGGCTTTCTTCAGTTCGTGCTTTTTCTGTTCGTGGCTGTGATAGATTTATTGGCTGCGTCATTTCTTATGAAGCCGTTTAAGAAGCTTCAGGAGCGTCTGAATATGGTGTCTGAGGGGAATTTAGATCAGGATATCCAGGTAGACGACTACAAAGAGACAAGGGGGATATCCAATGCCGTCAGCCAGACTCTCCGCAAGTTAAAGGCTGTGGATCAGTCGAGACAGGAATTTGTATCAAATGTATCGCACGAATTGAAAACACCGATCACATCGATCCGAGTCCTCGCGGATTCCCTGATGGGGATGGAGGATGCTCCGGTGGAGCTTTACAGGGAATTTATGGTGGATATTTCAGACGAGATAGACAGGGAAGGAAAGATTATTGATGATCTTTTATCCCTGGTGAAGATGGATAAGTCATCACCGGATTTGAATATCACATCGGTTTCAATTAATGCATTAATGGAGCAGATTCTGAAGCGGCTCCGGCCGATTGCCAAGAAGCGCAATATAGAGCTGGTATTTGAGAGCCAGAGAGAAGTCACGGCGGATGTGGACGAGGTAAAGCTCTCCCTGGCTTTGAGCAACCTGGTGGAGAATGCGGTTAAATACAACCATGAAGACGGATGGGTTCATGTGGTTTTGGACGCGGATCACAAATTCTTCTATGTAAAGGTAATCGATAACGGAGTCGGGATTGCTCCCGAATTCCAGGAGCATGTGTTTGAGCGTTTCTACAGGGTGGATAAAGCGCGTTCAAGGGAGACCGGCGGAACAGGGCTTGGACTGGCGATTACGAGAAACATCGTGATATTACACCAGGGAGCCATTAAGCTCCAGAGTAAGGAAGGCGAGGGAACTACTTTCACGGTACGTATCCCGCTAAACTATATTCCCTGATATCTGATGTGAAAGGACGGAGTATATTTGAAACGATTATTATATCTGACGGCAGTTTTTTTGATGTGTGCAGGCATTTGCGGATGCGGACAGAAAGAGAAAAACCAGACGCCGGAGGATGGAACCTACCGGATTTATTATCTCAATTCAACAAGAACAAAGCTTGCCAGCGTGGAGTATAAAACAGAGACAACCGATCAGGAAACATTAATCGGGGAGCTGGCGGGCCAGATTCTGGCGGCTCCCGACAATCCCGATTACCAGGCGGCTCTGGGAGAGAAGGTCATACTTCTGGATATCAGGAAAGAGGAGAACGTTCTTTACCTGAATTTTAATAAAGACTATACGGCGATGAAGCCGACCAGGGAGATTCTGTGCCGTGCGGCTCTGGCTAAGACGTTCACCCAGGTGGCAGGTATTGATTATATCAGTATTAACTGTGACGGCCAGCCCCTTCTGGATCAGCAGGGAAATCCGGTGGGCGCTTTTTCAGCCTCTGATTTTGTCGAAAGTATTTCGGATGTCAATTCATTTGAGCGGGTGGAGCTGAAGCTTTATTTTGCCAATGAAAAAAAGGATCTTCTGGTTCCCGAGACCAGGGAGGTAATCCACAATGTCAATACCTCTCTTGAGAGGCTGGTGGTGGAACAGCTGATTGCAGGCTCCCAGACAGGCGCTTCGCCGGTGCTTCCTAAGGATACGAGAATATTGAATGTGTCATTGACGGACAACATCTGTTACGTGAACCTGGACAGCACGTTTTTAAACGGCGAAGTGGAGGCAGCAGACTATATCCCGGTCTATGCGCTCGTCAACTCGCTGACGGAGCTTCAGACAGTGAATAAGGTGCAGATTACGGTGAATGGTTCGGCTAACGTGGCGTACCGCAATGTGATTTCCCTTGCCGCGCCGCTGGAACGGGAAGAGAAATATGTGGAAAGCAAATAAAACCCCGGAGGAGGAATAACAATTAAAAGACCGCTTTTATGGATAACAGGAGCTTATGTACTTGGAGAGGTCACTGCTTACTGGTCCGGTAAAATGGCGGAATATGGAGGAAGGGCTGCGGCGTCCGGCAGTCTCTTTCCGATGGCGTTAATACTGGCAGCAGGCATTCTTTTCCAGCTTCATGAGAAAATCAGGAAAAGAGGTCTGCTTTTATTTATCCTGCTTGTCTGCTGCCTGGGCGGCTGGTTCAGGATGACGGAGGAGATGAAAGAAGGACCGCTGGAGGCCATACTGGCGTCCGGAGCTATAGAGACGGAGAACCGAAGCCGGGCGGAGGCCGAAGGGCGGATTTCCCAGGCTCTGCTGAAGGAGGGAAATTACACCATTATTCTGGAACCGGCGACGGTTCGTGCAGGCGGAAAGCAATATGAAGAAAAAAGGCTGATGATTTCAGCAAAAGAAAGCAGGGACGGTGCGGTGCCGGAGGAGGGGATGTATCTGTACGCAAAGGGGAAGGCGGAACTCTTTCAGGAGGCAAGAAATCCGGGGGAATTTGATTACCGCCTGTATTACCGCTCACAAAAGCTGAGATGCCGTCTCAGAGCTGATAAAATGAAAATTATCTCAGGAGAGCGTCCTGCTTTTCAATCCCAGCTCATTATGTTCCGCAGATTTGTCAAGGAGGCCCTCGCATTTCTTTATCAGGAGGAGGACAGGGGAATTTTTCAGGCAGTTCTTCTCGGAGATAAGAGCAGCATGGACAGCGATATACGGGAGTTGTACCAGGATGGAGGAATCGCCCATGTTCTGGCTGTAAGCGGCCTCCATGTCTCACTGATAGGAATGAGTCTGTATGGGTTTCTGCGGAAAAGAGGCGTCGGATATGGCTGGGCGGGGACAGCCGCGGCAATCCTGCTGTTCTTCTACGGAGCGCTGGCCGGCTTTGGGGCATCTGTATTCCGGGCCGTGTTTATGGTGTTCTGTTCGTTTCTTGCGTCTTATCTGGGGAGAACCTATGATCTGCTGTCGGCCATGGCTTTGTCCCTGATTTTACTCGCATCCGATTCGCCTTATCTTTTGTTTACAAGCGGGCTGCAGCTGTCCTACGGGGCAGTGGGGGCGGTGGGACTCGCCGGCAATATGAAAATCCACGGCAGCTCTCTGTTCACGGCCATATCGGCCAGTATAGCAATTCAGATTGTGACTCTGCCTGTTATCCTGTACCATTTCTTTGAGTTTCCCTTTTACGGCCTGTTTCTGAATCTTGTGGTCATTCCCCTCATGGCTTATGCTGCCGGTTCCGGAATTATATCGGTCGGCCTGTATGGTATCTGGAAAGCGGCCGAAGTGCCAGGCGTTCTGTTATTTGCAGGAGGAAGCAAAATCGTAGGAATGGGCAGCAGGCTTGGGACGGTTATGGACAAGACCGCGGGAATACTGGAAGGGATCTGCCATGGGGCGGCGGGACCGGGGCACTACATACTGACCTTTTACCGGGAGCTTTGCCGTTTTTCACTGAAACTTCCATTCTCCACGGTAGCGGCGGGACGGCCCTCTCTTGCCTGCATCGCATTTTATTACGGCGTTCTCGCAGTTTTATACTTACATTTAACCAGCAAAAACAGCGGCGTTCTGAGCAGAAAAGAAGGAAATGAATTTAACGGGAAGCAGGCCTGTCTCCTTTCCTGTGCGCTGCTTTTGCTGATGGTAAAACCGCGCGTCAGCGGAATGGAGGTCTGGTTTCTTGATGTCGGCCAGGGGGACGGAATTTTCTTTCGTACAGGGACGGCAGCAGTGCTGACAGACTGCGGCAGCAGCCAGTATAAAAGTGTGGGGAAAAACAGACTGGTCCCGTTTTTAAAGAGTAAAGGAATCAGACGGCTGGATTATATTTTTATCAGTCATGCGGACAGCGACCATATAAACGGAATTGTCTGGATGCTGGAAAATGAAACGGATTTAGAGGTTGGAACGATTATTATGCCCGGACCGGGACGGGGTGAAGAGGAATACCGGGAGATAGAAGAGCTTGGCAGAAGGCGCAAAACCAGAGTTTGTTATATGAATGCCGGGGAAAAGCTGGAACGGGGAGAACTTAAAATTACGGCTGTTTATCCGGATGCGTCAGCATCGCCAAAGGATCGGAACGGCCATTCCCTGGTACTTTCGGTGCGATACCGTGATTTTACAATGCTCTTAACAGGCGATGTGGGACAGACGGGAGAAGAAATCATGCTTGATGAAAAATACAGCCCCGGTAGAGAGCTGCCGGGCGGAAACCTGTCCGTTTTAAAAGCGGCTCATCATGGTTCCGCCACCTCGACAGGAGAAGAATTCCTGAAACAGTTAAATCCGGCAGTGACAGTACTTTCCTATGGTAAAGGAAATTCTTACGGACACCCGGCCAAGGAGGTGTTGAAACGTCTTACGGATGCCGGAACTATGATATGGAGTACGGAGAATTCCGGCGCCATCCATCTCACAACGGACGGAAGGAAAATGAAGGCAGAAGGTTTTCTGCTGGACAGGAACAAGGGTTCCGGGCTATAATACTCAACAGGAACGTTATAGTTCAGCGTTCAATGTTGTTTAGTTAAGCAGGTGAGGACGCCGCCGGTACG
>NZ_KE992796.1 GCF_000466485.1 [Clostridium] symbiosum ATCC 14940
AATCCCACCCCAACTATTGACAAAGAGCCTAAAAAAAGACACCCGACAGTCATCTGAACTGCCAGGTGTCACGCCTTTACGTATTCGGTAGTGAAATCGTTAACCATACTGGTTTTCTGTTTGCCAATCAAATGTTCTAATTCATCGGCAGATAACAATCCTTTTAAATAAATCTGCACAATTTCAACCTGACCGGAGCCAATTTCAGCTACAAGCTCTAATTTACTAATTTCTCTCACCTCCTGTCTCTAACATCAGCTTAATAATATCACAGCATTGGCCGGCCTGCTTTAAATATCAGTAAAGGAATTGTATTTTTTATGTAAGTTTCGCTTTCATCACGCATTCCTGTTAAACGATAATCTGCACGCTCCGCGCAAATGTCACCGTCATCAATTAAAAAGACGGCCTCCGCAAAGACCGTCTCATCCCTGATTTAATCATATTCTGATTATCAGTTATCAATTAATTTGTTCGTATCGTTCCAGCTGTAAAGCTTACGCAGTTCGGTTCCTGTACTCTCAAGCAGATGGGCCGCTTCTTTCTTTCTCATCGCATTGAAATGCGGGCAGTTCACCTGGTTCTCAAGAAGCCAGTTCTTTGCGAATGTACCGTCCTGGATATCGGTCAGGATCTGCTTCATGGCCTTCTTTGTCTCATCTGTGACAATCTTAGGTCCTGTTATGTAATCGCCGAACTCGGCAGTATTGGAAATGGAATATCTCATTCCTGCAAAACCGCTCTCATAAATCAGGTCTACAATCAGCTTCATCTCATGGATACACTCAAAATATGCGCTCTCAGGCTCATATCCTGCTTCTACCAGAGTCTCAAATCCTGCCTTCATCAGGGCAGTTACGCCGCCGCAGAGAACTGCCTGCTCACCGAACAGATCTGTCTCAGTCTCCTCACGGAATGTTGTCTGTAAAACGCCTGCTCTTGCTCCGCCGATAGCCAATGCATAAGCCAGTGCCTTGTCATGTGCTTTTCCCGTATAATCCTGATGAACGGCGATCAGACATGGTACGCCTCTTCCAATCTGGTATTCGCTTCTTACCGTATGGCCCGGTCCCTTCGGCGCGATCATCGTGACATCCACGTTCTTTGGAGGTACGATCTGTCCGAAATGAATCGCAAAACCATGAGCAAACATCAGCATGTTGCCTTCGTCCAGATTCGGCTCCACAGACTCTTTATACATCTGGGCCTGCTTCTCATCGTTAATCAGCACCATGATAATATCTGCTTTTTTAGCTGCTTCTGCCGCTGTATAAACTTCGAATCCTGCCGCTTCCGCTTTAGCCCAGGATCTGCTTCCTTCATATAAGCCGATGATTACATGACAGCCTGATTCCTTTGCATTAAGTGCATGGGCATGTCCCTGGCTGCCGTAGCCAATCACGGCAATTGTTTTTCCTTCTAATAATGATAAATTGCAATCTTCCTGATAATAAATCTTTGCCATTCTTTGTACTCCTCCTTGGGATATGTTAAAGTTGATAATTTTATAAAGAATGCCGCCGACGCCTCTCTGTACGCCTTTGGCGACACTTTGTAACTCGGTTACGGAAGAAAACGGACGTCGTCTGCCCCTCTGGAAAGCCCCGTAAGGCCGGTTCTCGCCAGCTCCAGTATCTCATAATCCTCCAGAAGGTTAATCATCGCATCCAGCTTGGACTGGTCTCCCGTAAGCATTACCGTAACGGATTCCTTGCCCACGTCTACGATTGAGGCACGGAAAATCTCGGCGATGGCGTTAATCGCCATTCTCTCGCTGGCATTCGCCCTCACCTTCACCATCATAAGCTCCCGATAGACGGAATGTCCCTCCCGGAGTTCCTTAATATCGTGAACATCCTCAAGCTTTCCGAGCTGCTTCTGGATCTGTTCCAGAACCTGCTGATCCCCCAGAGACACTACCGTCATCCTGGAATATCTCGGATCTGCCGTGACACCTACGGTAAGACTTTCAATATTATATCCGCGGCGGCTGAAAAGTCCCGCTACTCGGCTCAAAACACCGGCGGTGTTATCTACTAATAATGATAAAACAATTCTGCTCATCTGCATTCCCCACCTCGCTATGTCATGATGTTGGGGTCAAAAGGTCTTTTGACCCCTTTGAAACCGGATTGCTCCGCACTGCGTGCTCTCACAATCCTCAAAAACATTCGCAATCCGCTCATTTTTCTGCGAAAAATGGCTTCTGGTATCATGTAATACAGTTAATGATAACAATCAAACCTTTCTTTGTCAACTAATTAAAAGGAATGGGTAGTATTACTTACAGATATACCGCTCTTATTCCGCAATATTTTCATTAAATTAAGTTGACAGCTTCTTTTTGTTATGTCATACTTTAATAAGTAGTTTTAATAACCACATTTGGAGGTTCTTGATTATGGAAAATAAGATGAATGATAATAGAGTTCCCCGTGAAAGGGTGGCCATCCTGATTGATTCCGGATGCGATGTGACAGAGGAATTAATCAGGCAATATAATATGAAGCTTCTGCGTCTGCACGTTATCTATCCGGAGAAGGATTATTCCGACGACTTAGATATTTCACCGCAGACTGTGTACGAGCGTTTTCCCGGAGAGATTCCGCATACCTCCACCCCAAGTCCCCAGGAAGTAAAGGATATGGCAGATGAGCTGAAACGGGAAGGCTACACCCATGTGCTGGCCTTTGCCATTTCAAGCGGCCTGAGCGGAACGTACAATACCATGTGCAGCGTTCTGAATGAGGAAGAGGAACTGACTTCCTTTGTCCTTGATACACGCAATATCTCCTTCGGTTCCGGGGTTCTGGCTGTCTGGGCCGCCCAAAAGCTGGAGGAAGGAATGCCTTATGAAGAGCTTGTCCGGCTTCTCCCCGGCAAGGTACAGGATTCTAAAATCTTATATTACATGGATACGCTGACCTATCTGCAGAAGGGGGGCCGAATCGGACTTGTTACCTCCATCGTAGGCAATATCCTGAACCTGAAACCCATCATCTCCTGTAATTGTGAAGGCGTTTATTATACCGTCGCTAAAATCAGAGGTTCCAAGCAGGGTATGACAAAGCTGTTAGCCGAGGCAAAGGATTTTGCCGGAGACGGACCCGTATGGTTTTCCCTGTTAAACGGCAACGCTGCCGCCGCTTCCAACGAGATGCTTAAGCGTATTACCGAAGCGCTGCCTGAAGGAAAACATCTTCTTTCAAAGCAGATTGCCGCCTCCCTTGCCGTACATACCGGCCCCGGACTTCTGGGAATCGGGATCCTCAAAAATCCGTGATGATTTCCCTTCAAAAATAACTCCATTCGAATATTGTAAAGCCGCAGCAGTCTGTCGTTTATTCCTTGAGCCAAATAAACCGGATGCTGCGGCTTTTTAATTGAAGGCGGTGACCTGTGCGCGGAGCGTGCAGGTTATCGTTACAGTAGATTCTGCTGTATATTGGTAATATTTCTCCATCCCCTGGAAAAAAATCCCAAATTTTAGTATACTTAGTAAATGACTGTTTTTAATCCGATTTTATAAAGGGGGGAGCGGATGCATCCAAATCAATTATTCATTGAAAAATCAGAAAAGATTCTAAGGACCAGACCAAAGGGCTGCTGCTATCTTCTTTATCTGGACATAACAGATTTCCAGTATATCAATTTCTGTTATGGTACTAAAGCCGGAGATCGTCTGCTTCAGGCAGTGAATGATTATACTGCCGGCCTGCCCTTTGTGCTTCTCTGTGAAAGACTGTACTCAGATTATTTTCTCTGTATCCTGTATTTTCCCGGAGAGACGCCGGATGAAAAAGCCGTACAGGCTGTGGAGCACAGCCTCAATGGTTTTATGGCCGAACAGCAGAAGCTGTATCCGGCCTGTAAACTGAGATTTGCCTGCGGACTCTGCCGTACCGGTACGCAGGAATTATCACATACCATTGAAAGCCCCAATCTGGCCCGTAAGGAGGCCAAACGGCTGGACACCGGCTCAGCCGTTCTCTACAGCGAAGAACTCGTCCAAAAAACCGTCACCCGTTATGAGCTGGAGCAGACACTGAATCAGGCTGTCAGGGAGCAGAGATTCTGTTTCTATCTGCAGCCCAAAGTAGATCTGACCAATGGACGGATCATCGGTGCGGAGGCACTGGCCCGGAGGATTGGACAGGACGGCACCGTTATATACCCCGACAGTTTCCTTCCCGTGATGGAGTCCTCCGGAACTGTGGTAGAGCTGGATCTGCTTATCTGCAGGCAGGTCTGCGCTTTTTTGTCAGGAAGGCTCAGACAAGGCCTCCCTGTTGTACGCACATCCGTCAACCTTTCCAGGCTGCATATTAAAAATAAGGATACAGCCTCTTCTCTTCACGCAATCGCGCAGGAGTACCAAATTCCTCCGGAGCTGCTGGAATTTGAACTGACCGAAACCATTCTGCTCGATGAACTGACCGGTGCAAAAAAACTGATTGACCAGCTTCGCACCTATGGTTACCGTGTCTCAATCGATGATTTTGGTTCCGGGTACGCCGGTATCAACATATGGCAGGAGCTGAATTTTGACTGCCTGAAGCTGGACGGATGTTTTCTCTCCGAAGACCCAGAACTGAAAAAGAAAAATGAGGCCCTTGTCCCCAATATTATCAATATCGGCCACCGCCTCGGTATCAGTATCTTATGTGAAGGAGTGGAAACGGCCGGACAGTGCACTTACCTGACACGTCTCGGCTGCACCACCGTACAGGGATTTTACTTTTCCCATCCGATAGCTCCGGACGTTTTTTATGACATTTACCGGAAGCAGAACGGTTGTTACCCTCTTCCTTTCCAGAATAACCACAATACGGACCGGACGGCTCATGAATCCGGTGGATTGCCAAAGTCCGATGTGGATCCGTCCTTAAATCCGTCCCTGAATCCGAAATGGTATATTCCGCTTTCCTTATGTTCTCTATTTATGGCGGTATGTGTGATTCTGGCCACCATATTTTACCAGCATATTGCCCGGGAGCAGTTTAATGAACTGGTGCTGGAGAATCTGGATTCCTGTATGAACGGCCAAAAAGCGGAGATTCTTTCGGGCATTGAAAGTGTGAGTTCAACGCTCCGGAACCTTTCCGTGCTGATCTCCCAGCGCGGTGACTCGAAACGGGCAGAGGAATTCCTTCAACCACTGAATAAAGGCGAGCCCCCGGGCAAATATTCCTGGATGTCCGCAGCGAATATAGAACAGGCAGAAGAATTATTCCCCTTAACGCAGGAGGACCAGACTGCTGCGCTCCGGCTGAAGAAGGGAGAAACCGTCATATCCAATCTGATTCCTTCCCATCGGCCGGATAATTTATATTATTATGCCGTGGCCGTTCCAGTCTTTGAAAACGGTGTTTTTTCCGGTGCGATTTGCGGCACCGTCAATGCGCAGAGCCTCACCGGCACCTCGCTCTATTCTACAGCCCAGGGCTCTGTTATCGGCTGCTTTATCACAGACGGCAATGGAACGGTTCTGCCGTCCGCAGGAGAAGAAGAATATGCCACACTGGCCGGATGCATTGCGAAGCTGAATATCCGGCCGGATGCACATTCCTCTGATATCGCCACTGTTTTATCAGCGCCGTCCGGGAACTGGAAACTTGGCACCAGAGACCGGATCCCCTTCTATCTGTCCAGGGCTGATTTAGGCATTAACGACTGGCATGTTACCGTACTTTACAGGGCAGATAAGGCCGCCGCCCGTTCAAACAGGATTACCACGGCCTCTCTCTGTTGTACGGCAGCTTTGTTTACCGCTATAATATTGATTTACCTGATTATTTTCCTGTATATGAAGAAAATCCAGAAGAAATTTTCCATGGAGGAGCAGCGCTACCTTCTTCTGGAGCAATTCTCCGATACTGTGCTTTTCGATTATGACTGCCTTAAAGACACAATCCGCTTTACCCCTAATGCAGACAGACTGTTTAAAATCCACGATCTAGTGCAGCACAATTACCTGCACGGCCTGGATGTCAAATATATCTATGCCGGAGACATGGAAATAATTCAGTCACTGCTCATGGGCCAATCCGTTCAGAAGGAAATCCGGATCCGGCTTCTTCATCCGACTGAAGACCGCTATTTCTGGTGCCTTGCCCAGTTCCGGTATCTGTTTGAACATGGTACTCTCGTATCTGTCGTCGGAAAAATAACAGATATTGATGAACAGAAGCTGCATGAAGATTATCTGATTGAAATTTCGGAAAAAGACGGGCTCCTGCGCAACAGAGCCTCAGCCGAGGCAAAAATCAGAGAAAGCATCCAAAACGGAGCCGACGGCACCCTCCTTATGATCGATGTGGATAATTTCAAACAAATCAACGATCAGTTTGGTCACACCGCCGGTGACAGCGCCCTTATTTTTCTGGCCGATTGCCTGCAGAAGACGTTCCGCTCCAATGATATACTGGGCCGGGCCGGAGGGGATGAGCTTATCGCTTATATGGAAGGCGTCTGCAACAGAAATATTGCCCAAAAGAAGGTGGAACTGCTGATGTACTACATACGCCAAAGCACCAGCCAGGGTCTCCCCTTTATCTCTGTCAGTATCGGCATTGCGCTCTGTCCTGATGACGGTATGTCTTATGAAGAGCTGTTTACCGCTGCCGATCAGGCCATGTACGAAGCTAAGAACAGGGGGAAAATGCAGGCTCAGTTTTATGAGGATATGGCATGATAATGCTAAAAACATGCTTTTCCGGCTTTTCTTCACCTTAACTGAAAAACGGGGATGCAAACGCATCCCCATTTTCAATAACCGGATTTGACATCGGCCGACGGCTCAGTCTTTTTCCGTCACATCGCTCCTATCCGGCTTTCCCAGTCACTACCATATTTAAAGGCCATCTTCATCTCACTTCCCACACTGATAAAAACCTCGTCATCCGGAATCTCCTCCCTGCGGTACCAGCCGGCCTCCGACAGCTCATCCTCCTCAAGCCGAATCGTATCGTCTCCGTCCAGTTCGGCAAAAAAGCCTATCATCTCCGTATCGGTAAATGCCCATGGCTGACTTTTGAAATAGCGGATATTCCGAACCTTAAGTCCTACTTCCTCCATTACTTCCCTCTGCACCGTCTCTTCAAAGGTCTCCCCAATCTCTACAAAACCGGCTATCAGGGCGTAGCCTCTATAGGGCCTGTCGCGGTATCTTGACATTAAGAGCTTATCTCCGTTCGTGACCGCCACGATAACGGCCGGTGAAATTTTGGGATACTCAATCTGTCCGCAGACCGGACAGACGAGGGCGCGTTCCGTTGTACTGTCCGTTGTGCCCGCACCGCAGCGGCCGCAGAATTTCCTGCTCTCCCGCCATCTCCATATCTGGGTCGCCGTGATAGCGGCAAACGCCTGATACATTGGTTCCATCAGTCTGAAATACTGTGTCCCTTTAAAGGCAAAACGGCCGGTTTCTGCCACCGCATTCTCTTCCTTATTCTCTATCAGGAAATAAGATTTTTCATCAATTGCAAACAGATAGACCGCCCGTTCCACGGCATCGGCAACCACCTCCGTAATTTCAGAAAACAGGGGAATCGCATAGACCGCTTCCGGTTTCTGCGCTTCCCGTCTCCGGGCAGCCGTAGTCTGTTCTCTGTCAATCAGCAGAGTCCGGTTATTATGTATCACCAAAACATAATCCGCAGCCTCCGGCCTCCTCGTCTTAAAGGCGTTGTCGTATCTGTGTGGGGCAATATCCTGAATCATAGCGTGTTCCATCCTTTTCGTAAATTCTATACCATCTTTCGATTGAATTATTATATTGCTTTTTTTCGATACTTGCAATGGTATTGATGAAAATTACGCCGCCGGATTCACTATAGTTCTGCTCTCAACTTCTTCAACAATTTTTTTATCTCTTCTTCCCCGGCTGAAGAATACAGCTTTCCGTCCAGCAGAAAATTCGGGGCTGTCCTGCATTGCTTCAGGCAGTCCCTGGTCTCCAGCAGGACTTTCTTATCCGAAGAAAGGGCGCCGGAAGCCGGGATCTTCCCTTTAATCCCAAGTTCTTTTTTTACTGTGTCCAGGAGATTTTGGCCTTCCCTGTGACAGTTTTTTCCGGTGCAGAACGTCATCCTGTGCCGGTAGGGAGCCGGTTTAAGGCTCTTGTAAAGTTTCATGATACAGTCAATAACAGACAGCTTGACTCCTGCCGCTTCAGCCGCCATTTCCTTATGTTCAGCAGAAATCCAGCCGTAAAGCTCCTGTATTTCCTGCATCATAGACACAATATTCTCCTGTGATGAGGGTGAAGTCATGCTGCTGTAATAACTCAGTATTTCTTTCAGCTCTTCCTCCCGTCTTTCCTGATCCGTTCCTGCCTCCATTTCCCGCTCGGCTCCTGTCTTTCCACGCTTATCCTGTTTTTTCATGCTGCTTCCTCTCTCCTGCTTACACTTTTTAAAATAGTATGGACACAGTAAGGAAGTTTTATCCTTTTAGCAGATAATCATGTACCAAAATCCGAACTGATATTACCGCACTTCTGCTTATGACAGCCGGCCTTTAAAATCTTCATAACCAAATTCTTTCACCGGCCGGAACCTTCCCTGTAAATCCCTGAGTACGAGAGACGGCAAAGGCATTCCGTTAAACGTGTTATTTTTGACCATGGTATAAAGCGCCATATCAGAAAATATCACCTTTTTTCCTTCCGTCAGCGGCGTGTCGAAGGAGTAGTCGCCAATGACATCACCGGCCAGGCAGGTCGGGCCGCCCAGACGGTATGTGTGCGGCTTTTCTCCCGGCTCCCCGCCCCCAAGCACCGGCGGCCTGTAGGGCATCTCCAGCACATCCGGCATATGGCAGGCTGCCGACGTATCAAGTACCGCTATCTCTATTCCGTTTTCCATTGTTTCAAGAACCGTGGAGACAAGAAAACCGGCATTCAGGACCACAGCCTCCCCCGGCTCCAGATATATTTCCAGGCCGTACTTTTCCCTGAGTTTCAATATCAGGCGTATCAGCCTCTCCCGGTCATAATCTTCCCTGGTGATATGATGGCCCCCTCCCAGGTTAAGCCATTTAAGGCGCGGCAGATAGTTTCCGAACTTTTCCTCCAGCGCCGCAAGCGTCGTCTCGAGGGCATCGGAATTCTGCTCACAGAGCGTGTGAAAATGATATCCATCCAGATACGGTAAAATTTCCGTTTCAAACTTCCCTGCGCTCTCCAGGTTCCGCTTTGTCGTCCCCAGTCTGGAGCCGGGCGAACAGGGATCGTAAATCGCATGGCCTTCCTGTGTGGAGCATTCGGGGTTCAGACGCAGCCCGGCCGACTTTCCCGCCGCTTTGACCCGTTCCCCGTATTTCTTCACCTGGGACGGCGAATTGAAGACGACGTGATCTGCATATCTGAGTATCTCATCGAATTCGTCTTCCCTGTAAGCGGCCGAAAAGACATGGGTCTCCCCGCCGAATTCCTCATGCCCCAGTCTGGCCTCGAAAAGTCCGCTGGCTGCACTTCCCGCCAGATATTCCCGGAGAAGGGGATAGACGGAGAACATGGAAAATGCCTTCTGGGCCAGCAGGATCTTACATCCGGCCCTCCCGGAAACCTCCCTGAGAATCTCCAGGTTCTGTTTTAACAGTGTTTCATCCACCAGATAATATGGGGTTTTCAGCAATCCATCCCAGTATTCCATCGATCCTTCTCCTTTATTTTCCAGTATTCTTTTTCATCATTTATTAATCCACCAGCGCCGGCTCAAAGGACTCCTTCCATGGAAGGCCCCATTTATTCAGCGCATCCATGAACGGATCCGGATCGAATTCTTCGATATTCCAGACACCGGGTTTCTTCCAGGTACCGTTCATAACCAGCATTGCCCCTATCATGGCCGGAACGCCGGTGGTATAGGAAATTGCCTGGGAACCTACTTCTTTATAGCATTCCTGATGATCACAGATATTGTACAGGTAATACTTCTTCTCTTTGCCGTCCTTTTTCCCCTGGAAAATGCAGCCGATATTCGTCTTGCCCACCGTGCGCGGCCCGAGCGAAGCCGGATCGGGGAGAACCGCCTTTAAAAACTGGAGCGGCACAATCTCCCGGCCCTCGTACATAATCGGTTTGATTGATGTCATCCCCACATTTTCCAGACATTTGAGATGGGTCAGATAGCTCTGGCCAAAGGTCATGAAGAAGCGGATGCGTTTGATTCCCGGCATGTTCAGGGCCAGTGATTCAATCTCCTCATGGTGGAGCAGATACATATCCTTCTTTCCGACTCCCTCAAAATCGTACTCTCTCTTTATCTCCATCGGCTCCGTCTCCACCCAGCGGCCGTCTTCCCAGTAGGAGCCTTTGGCAGATACCTCACGGATATTGATTTCCGGATTAAAGTTTGTGGCAAAGGGATAGCCGTGATCGCCTCCGTTGCAGTCCAGGATATCGATATAGTTAATCTCATCAAATTCATGCTTCAGCGCATAGGCTGAGAATACGCCGGTCACGCCCGGATCAAAGCCGCTTCCAAGAAGGGCCGTAATACCTGCCTTTTCAAATTTTTCACGGTACTCCCACTGCCATTTATATTCAAATTTCGCCGTGTCCTCCGGCTCATAGTTGGCCGTATCGATATAATGGGTCTTCGTCGCCAGGCAGGCGTCCATAATCGTTAAATCCTGATACGGCAGCGCCAGATTCAGCACCACATCCGGTTTATACGCTTCAATCAGGGCAACCAGCTCCCCGACATTGTCCGCATTCACCTGAGCCGTCTCGATTTTCGTCCTGGTGGAGCCTTCCAGCTTCTCTTTTAACGCGTCACACTTTGATTTTGTACGGCTGGCAATGCAGATCCCCTCAAATATTTCGCTGTTCTGGCAGCATTTGTGAATTGCCACGGATGCAACGCCCCCGCAGCCGATAATTAACGCTTTTCCCATGCTTTATTCCTCCTTGCATTTCTCTGCTTTATTTATTGTTCTGTATTATTTAATAATTCGTTTAATACCCTGCTTTATTGCCCGATTTATTTATTGCCTGCTTTATTTATTGCCCGGTTTTATACTATCCGACAGTGCGATCAGCATCTCCCTGACAATCTTGCAGGCCACGGCCGTGGATGCACCGGATACGTCCAGCATCGGAGCCAGTTCATTGACATCACAGCCGGCTATCTTTGCATTCTTGCAGACCAGCGTCACGGCGCTGCGAAGCTCGTCAAAACTCACGCCGCCCGGTTCCGGCGTTCCCGTACCCGGAAAGACCGAGGTGTCCAGCACATCCAGGTCAACGGTCAGATAGACCGGCTTTCCCTGCAGTGCCCGGAGCGACTCCATAAGACTCTCCTGCGCCAGATTAAAGCGGTGGGTATATACGTGTTCCCGCCCCCAGCTCCACTCCTCCCTGTCTCCGGAGCGGATGCCGAACTGATATATGCGGCCGTCGCCCAAAAGCTCATGGCACCTTCGGATCACGCAGGCATGGGACAGCTTCGCACCCAGGTAATCATCCCTCAGATCGGCGTGGGCATCGAAATGTATGATATGGAGATCCGGATATTTCTCCCTCACGGCCCTGACGGCCGCCAGAGTTACCAGATGCTCCCCGCCAATCATAAACGGCACTTTTCCATCTTTTACTATCTCTCCCGCCCTCATTTCCAGGTCGGACAGGGCTGCCTCCGCACTGCCGAAGCACAGCTCCAAATCTCCGCTGTCAAATACGGCGCAGTCAAGCAGGTCTTTATCCTGGTATGGGGAATAGCTCTCCAGACCGTAAGACTCCGAGCGCACCGCCCTGGAACCGAACCTGGCTCCGGGCCGGTAGGAGGTGGTGGAATCAAACGGTGCGCCGTATAAAACGATATCCGCCTCCTCATACGGTGCGTCACAAGCCAGAAAATTCTCAATATTTGCCTTCAACATCTTCTAACATCTCCTCTACGTAAGCGGGCAGGTAAAATGCGCCCTTATGAAGTGTGGTGGTATAGTATCGGCAGGATAAGCCCCGCATGTTCCACCTGGTTTCATTCAAATCCTTAAGCGGATGGTATTTCTTTGATGCAAACCCAAACAGCCAGTGTCCCGACGGATAAGTCGGAATATGGGCCTGATAGACGCGGCTGATGGGGAAGGATTCCACGATCCGCTTATGCGCCCTCTTGCAGGCCTCCGCATCGGCGTCATAAAACGGGCTTTCATGCTGGTTGACCATGATACCGTCTTCTTTCAGAGCCTTATAGCAGTTACCGTAAAATTCCCTGGTAAACAGTCCCTCCCCCGGTCCGAAGGGATCGGTGGAGTCCACAATAATCAAATCGTACTGATTCTCACAGGAGCGGACAAATTTCAGGCCGTCTTCGTAGTGGATGGTGAGCCTCTCGTCATCCAGGCGGCAGGCTGTCTTCGGCAGATATTTTCTGCACACCTCCACCACCAGGGGATCGATTTCCACCATGTCAATGTGTTCTATCTCATGGTAACGGGTCAGTTCCCGGATTACTCCTCCGTCCCCCGCGCCAATCACCAGCACCTGTTTTACCGCCGGATGGACAGCCAGAGGCACGTGTGTGATCATCTCGTGATAGATAAATTCATCCTTTTCCGTCAGCATCATATAACCGTCCAGCGTCAGAAACCGTCCAAATTCCGGGGAATCAAAGACGTCAATCCGCTGGAATTCACTCTTGCCGCTGTAGAGCTGGCGGTCTACCCGGATGGACAGCTTTACCCCCGGCGTGTGTTTTTCAGAAAACCAGAAATTCATGTTATACTCCTTTCAGTAGAGATTTAGTTAAGCAGGTGAGGACGCCGCC
>NZ_KE992797.1 GCF_000466485.1 [Clostridium] symbiosum ATCC 14940
TACGGTTCAGCCGTTCAATCATCTGTTTGAATGGCCGGTGTTCTCTGGAAACAGCATCGTCGTTGGTAAGTCCAATGACCTGGGTGATCTGTAACGTAAAGTCCTTTCCAAACTTTTTTGCGAATTCCATGGCGGCCAGAGGGTAAGCGCTGTAGCCGTCAGCGATGAATTTAAAGTTTTCCGGCAGTTTAGTAAGACCCTGGAAAGCCATCCGCATGGCAAGGATGCAGGGGCCGACGCCCCGGTTATCGGAAACCTGATAGCCGATGATGGAACGGGTTGCCGCGTTCATAATAAGCCAGATATAGGTTTTGATGCCGCGGATTTTGATGTAAGTCTCATCGGCGGTGAACGCATCCCCTTTTTCGTAGGGATACAGATCAACAAAGGGCTTGATACAGATGGCGGCAGTTTTGCAGTAGTTTGCGATCTGCTGGTGTGAGATGCTGATGTTATACAGGTCTTTAAGGGCCTGTGAGGTCTTACGCAGGGAAAGACCGAGGTTGACATGGAGTGTCAGGCACAGGGACATGACCTGGGCATTGTGCTTACTGAATTTCAGGGAGGAAGCGTTCTTTGGCAGGGTGTTTAAATCCATGCTGAAAAAATCTATCGAGAATTCGCGGTAGATGTAGTGGAGTTTATATTTATTTTTGCCGTAAACCTCTTTGAGGTCTTCTTTATCTACCTTTTTCAGGTTATGAAGGTAGTAGGGGCATTTGGGGTTGACGCACTTGTGGATGATGAAGTGCTTGCGGTCTTTCTTGGGGACTAGGGTATTCCCACAGTGGGGGCATCGCAGTTTCACCGGGGAGAAGCGGCTTTCATCGGTAGAGAACCTGGCATCACAGACCTTGCAGAGAAGCTGGCCCTTCGAGCCATTATTCTTGTAGAGGAAGGGTTTTGGGGCACTGCAGCGCGGGCAGGTGCAGGTATCAGGGATATCGCACTCGGAACGGCGGCTGACAGGGCGGATTTTCTTACCGTAACGCGTTTCAAAGTAAGGGATGAGTTCTTTATAGGTCCAGTCCTGCCGGAAGTCCGTGATGAGAGGAAGCTCATCAATTTTGAACTTCTGATATTTGGGAGAATGGGAATCATCAAAAGCCCACTGCT
>NZ_KE992798.1:0-4732 GCF_000466485.1 [Clostridium] symbiosum ATCC 14940
CGTACCGGCGGCGTCCTCACCTGCTTAACTAAATATCCATACGCATTGCTATTTTCACCCAGAAATGATATGATCGGAATGTAACGCTCTAAGAAACTAACGGGGGAATAAAATATGAATCTTAAGCATGCCCAGTATATGCTGACCGTCCTGCAGGAAGGCAGTATCACCAGCGCGGCAAAAAAATTATATGTATCACAGCCTTCCCTGAGCCAGATGATTAAACTGGTGGAAACCAATCTGGGAACTCCGATTTTTAACCGATCTACAGAACCGCTTACACTGACTTACGCAGGCGAAAAATATATGGAAGCAGCACAGCAGATCCTGACCATCAATACAAACCTCGCCAAGGAAATCGAAGAGATTACCCAGGAGGATCATGGAAAACTGCGCTTTGGCGTTCCCGTACAGAGAGGCATGCAGGTGCTTCCCTATGTACTTCCAAAGTTTTTTAAAATGTACCCCTATGTGGATGTGGAGGTATTTGAACAGGGTTCCGGGCTGATGGAGAACATGGTGCTGGACGGAACCGTGGACATGGCCTGCATGACCACAACCGCGCGCCACACAGAGCTGAAGTATATTCTGGTGGAAAATGAAGATCTCGTCCTTCTCACCTCCAAAAACACGGAACTGGCTAAACGGATTCCAAACGGCACTCCGATACCGATTTCAGAAGCGCGCGGTGAAAAGTTTGTCTCCAACAAACCGGGCCACAGCGTAAGGGCTGTGCAGGACAATCTCTTCATTACAAACGATATGCACCCGAAGATTATTTTGGAAACCGTCAGTATTGAGGTGGAAAAAAAGGTCTGTATCGCCTGCGATGCCGTCATGATCTGTCCGAAGAATTACATAGAAAAGACGCCGGAGATGCTTGAAAAGGCATCCATCTATCCCATTCTCTACGCGGACAGCCAGCGCCACTGCTATATCTGCCACAGAAAAAATCTTTATCTGACCAAATATATGCGGGATTTCATCAATATACTGGTCGAGGTGGAAAATCCATTTCTGTAATTCATTAAGAACCCCGGCTGACCTCCCTCCGTTTTGCAACAGAGGGAGACGTCAGCCGGGGTTCTAACTATTTCAGCGCTTTGCCGGGCTTCGGCCCGCCTGCATTATCTATTTGCCTTCTGCTTTATTTTTGATAAACAGAGGTTTAATAAAAGGATAAACCAGCATTACGATACAGCAGATCATAATAACGGCAGTAATCGGTTTTGTGAAAATCTGGGTCAGGCTTCCGTTGGTCAGCGTGTAAGCGCGTCGGAAGTTGGATTCACACATCTGGCCAAGTACGAGGCCGAGCACGAGCGCCGCTGAGTTATAACCGAGTTTCACAAACATGTATCCGATGATGCCGGCTCCGGCCATAAGAGCAACGTCGCCCGTATTGTTATTCAACGCATATGCGCCGATTGCAGCCATCATAATGATAACGGGGCCGAGAATGCTGTATGGAACGGAAAGAATCTTTGCAAATACCTTTGCAACCGCCATCGCAACGATAACCATGATAATATTCGTTACAAGCATGGAGCCAAATACGGATGCCAGATATTCCGGCTGTGTCTTAACAAGCATGGGGCCAATTTGGACGCCTTTGATAACGAGAGCCGTCATCATAATCGCTGCCGCGTTGCCTCCCGGGATACCCAGGGAAAGCAGAGGTACCATGGAACCGCCTGTGGCCGCATTATTGGCTGCCTCGGAAGCGACAATGCCGTCCGGGATACCGGTTCCCAGTTTCTCAGGGTGCTTGGAAACTTTCTTCTCAATTGCGTAGGATAAGAAAGAGGCGATTGTCGCTCCTGCGCCTGGAAGAATACCTACAACCGTACCGATTACGGAGGAACGGATCATCGTAAACTTTGTTGCCCATACCTCTTTCATGCTTGGAAGAACTGTCTTCATCTTGCCGGCTCCGCTGCCGGTCGCATCTTTTTCCGTGTCAATTTTCTTTGGCTTCACCGTCTGCTTCAGCACTTCAGTGACTGCAAAAAGACCAATCATGACAGGAATCATCTCAATACCGGAAAGGAGTGTGGAATTGCCCCACGTAAATCGTGCAATACCAAGCATCGGATCCATGCCCACACAGGCAAGAAGGAGTCCTAAAAGTCCGGAAATCAGAGTCTTTACAATATTATCGCTGTCCAGACAGGACAAAACGGAGAGTCCCAGGAACGATACCGCAAATAATTCGGAAGGCCCGAACTTCAAAGCGACCGTTGCAAGCTGCGGGGATACGAGCGCCATGGCAAATGCTGCTACAAGACCGCCGACAGCCGATGCAATCAGTGAAAATCCAAGCGCTTTGCCTGCTTCGCCTCTCTGGGCCATCGGATAACCGTCAAATGTGGTCGGTGCACTGGATGGTGTTCCCGGTATACGGAACAGAATTGCCGTGATTCCGCCGCCTGTGATGGATGCACAGTATACGGAAACAAGAAAAGCAATCGCAATAACGGGGTTCATCGCATAAGCGAACGGAAGTGCCAGAGCAACTGCCATGGATGCGCTTACACCAGGCATTGCCCCAAAAATAACGCCTAAAACAGTACCAGCTACTAAAAGGAAAAATGTAGAAGGCGTAAATACGATTTGCAAACCAGTCAGTAATAAATCAAACATACCTTATACTCCTTCCTTAAAATGGCATTTTTGTTTCAAAGAACAGCGCGAAATCACGGAAGATTCCAGTACCTCTTGCCAGCATAATATCCAGGGCGCCCTGGAACAGAATGTAGAGGATAGCCGTAATAACAAGAGATACAATAATCAGAAATCCGATTCTTCTCTCACCGAGAAGCACGCCGTAAGCAATCAGGAACAGAAAGCTTACCGGGATAAAACCGATGATTGGCATCAGAATCGCCATAACCGCCACCAGAATCATACCCACAAATAATTTACTCTTTAAAAATTCTCCAAGGTTAAAGCCTGCGGTGAGCTTCTCATTACTGCCCTTCAGCTTCTTGAGAGAATTTACTATATTCACGATTATTAATAATATAAGAAGGACGAGAATGATTCTCGGCCAGAATGCTGCACCAAGTTCTGTCGCTGTAGGAGCTGGTGACTCGGCGCCTACCAGGAAGAAAAGGTATATGCAGAAAATTCCTAATACGATTGAAAAGATAATGTCCAATTCAGATAACCTGCCTTTCCCTGCCTTTTTCATTCAGGGGAGCGGATTGCTCCACTCCCCCTGTTCCAAATCTGTTATTTCGTTCCGAACATCTCAGTTAAATCTTTATAATCGTTATCCCATGATGCCTGATAATCGGCTGTGTTTAACCATCCCTGTCTCTGATCCAGACCCTGCTGTTTTGCCCATGTCTGGAATTCTTCGCTTGCAACTGCCTTTTCTGCTGCTGCTTCGAAGGATTTGATAGCTGCTTCAGGTGTTCCTTCGGTATAGAAAATACCACGGGAAGGTCCGAAGAAGCAATCCAGTCCGAGGTCGCCTGCACTGTCAACGTTCTCAAAACCGGCCAGTGTCAGTTTCTTTTCCGTACAGGACATAACAACCTTCATATCGCCGGATTCCAGCATTGCGGAAACCTCTGCCGGTCCTACGCAGGCCAGATCCACATGACCTCCGATTACGTCTGCGTTTAACTGGGAACCTTCTGTATAAGCTACTGCTTCTACATCGCCTTCAAATGCTGCTTCCACGCAGGCAGCATCCAGACCTGTGATTGTCATAACGCCGCATTTAACCTTGCCCGGGTTAGCCTGTGCATATTCCTTCAGCTCATTGTAATTGCTGTATGGTGATTTAGAACTTGTCACGAAAATATTGCAGTCGTGTACGAGCTGGCACAGAGGTTTGATTTTCCCGTATACATCGAAATCAGTTGCTCCTGAAATCTGTGCTAACATCGGAGACTGTGTGCAAAGCAGATATGTATATCCGTCTGCCGGCTGGCTGGTGGCGAACTGTACGCCGGTTACTCCGCCTGCGCCTGCTTTGTTGTTAACGACTACGGATACGCCAAGCTCTTTTTCAAGAGCGGAAGCAAATGTCCGGAGTGTAGTGTCGGCTCCGCCGCCGGTACCCCATGGACAGATAATCTCAACGTTTCTTTCCCATTTCCAGTCACTGGCCGCCTCTTCTGCTCCTGTGTCCTGTGCGCCTTCTGCCGATTTAGTTTCAGCCGGTTTATCTGCAGTACCGGAGCTGCTGCTTCCGCATCCTGCAAGGCTGACTGCCATTGCTGCCGCCAATGCCAGACTTAATGTTCTTTTTTTCATAACCTCTTCTCCTTTTCTTTTATTTAATTGTCTTGCCGCTGTGTGGACTGTTCCTTCAGCCCTTGATTATATTATACATTTTTTTAGCAGCTTTTCAACAGCCTTTGTATGAATTACACAATTTTTGTTGGTTTTAACGAAAAATAATTGTGCAATTATATCATACATAGGATTTTACTTATGTTTCGCAAAACCTTATAGAATAAGGATTTTTTACGAAAATTTTACATTAAAATCAAAAATATGGTAATTTTGCAATTATTCCTAAAAGCCTGATTTTTGTTCAAAGTGACATTAATTGTATTTTTACACGTGCAATCCCTGATTCCCGTAAATGAAATTTACTGAAAATCAGCCGTCGGATATGACGAAGGATTGCGGCCGCTTAGCGGGCAAACCGCTTTAACACGCAGTGCGTATCCATTTCAGAGCGGGATTCTCCGCCAGCGGCGGGTCGCTTCAG
>NZ_KE992798.1:4832-8876 GCF_000466485.1 [Clostridium] symbiosum ATCC 14940
GCGGTTTTTATTTAACAGGAGTATTTTCCTGTTAAACACGAAAGAATCGCGCAAGCGGGATTCTCCGCCAGCGGCGGGTCGCTTCAGCGGCATAATTCCCTACCGCCGCTGCGTGATCCTCCGCGGAGCGGTTTTTATTTAACAGGAGTATTTTCCTGTTAGTCAAGACCACCGGCTTAGCCGGTGGCTTGCCCCCCCCTATAAGGGGTTATTACCTGCTTGCGCCCGGAAGGCGCACTGAAGGTCTGCCAACTGCACCACATTCACAGCTGCCCTTAAAAGGGCGTTTCCAGTGCTTCCTTATTCCGGCTCAGCCCCAAAAGGGGCTTGCTGGTTTGCTTTGTTCACCTACTACCTCTCCAAGAGGTTTACTTCTTGTTTTTCTTTACCGGCTCACCCGTAAACGGGTCGATATACTCTACTAACGTCATCTGGTCGTATTCCAAATCCTCTTTTATTTGATTCTGGATATAGCTCTTGATTGCCGCTGTATTCTTTCCCACTGTGTCTACGTAATATCCACGACACCAGAAATGACGGTTCCCGTACTTGTACTTTAAATTCGCATATTTCTCGAATATCATGAGCGAGCTTTTCCCCTTTAAATATCCCATTATTTCTGACACTGAGTATTTCGGTGGAATTCGTATCAGCATATGTACATGGTCTGGCATGCACTGTGCCTCTATTATTTCGATTCCTTTTCTCCTGCACAATGTTCCCAGTATCTGCCCTACATCGGCTTTGACATCTTTGTATATTACCTGACGACGATATTTGGGGGCAAAGACGACATGATACTTGCATTCCCATCTCGTATGCGCTAAACTATTCTTGTCCATTTTGGACCTCCTGTGCTTTTTATTTGTGGTTTGCAGACCTACATTTATTCTAGCACAGGAGATGCTTTAATCTAAAGAACTGCCCTCCCCCTGCATAGCAGGGGGTTTATTTTTAATGTGACACAATAAAAAACCCCATATCCGGGTAATCCGGCTATGAGGCTTTAGTATTATTGGCGGTAACCTGCGCGCGGGGCGTGCAGGTTACCGTTTCTATTCAAAGCAATATTCTTTAATTTCACGCACTACATCCATAACCGTACCGTCACGGCCTTCAATAATTCCTACAATGCGCTCCCCAAACTGTACCGGCTCCGGTTCACCGACCATTGCATATGCTTTGTCGCGCAGCTCTTCGATCGTACAGAACGGCAGATTCACGTCTTTCATACACTCAATCAGATCCTGACGGCGGGGATTGATGGCAATGCCATAATCAGTGATTACGACATCCACAGTCTCTCCCGGTGTCGTCACTGTCGTAACATTCGTACAGATGGCGGGAATTCTCCCCTGCAAAAGCGGAGCAATCACAATCGTGCATTTGGCTCCGGCTGCCGTGTCGGGATGGCCCCCCTGTGCGCCGGTAATAACACCGTCAGAACCGACGACCACATTGCAGTTAAAGTCCACGTCCACTTCCAGGGACGCCAGGATAACAAAATCAAGCTTATTGACATAAGCGCCTTTGTTGAACGGATTTGCATACTCGGATGCGGATATTTCAATATGATTTGGATTTTTCTTGATCGATTCAATTGCTCCCTGATCAAAATCCTGTGTATCCACAAGCGTCCGGATCAGTCCTTTTTCCAAAAGTTCACACATCGGAGTTGTGATACCTCCAAGTCCCAGACCCATCTGGATACCGCGCTCTTCCATGATTTTGCCGAGCGAAATCGTAGAGGCGATGGAGGCCCCTCCGACACCCGTCTGATACGGAAAGCCGTCCTTGAAGTAAGGTGTGTTGATGACAAACTGGGTACAGTAATCAGCCATCATGATTTTTCTCACATCTGTAGTCGGTTTGGCGGCCCCTGTCGCAATCTTGTCAGGATTGCCGATCGCATCCACCACACACACATAATCCACATTTGTCATGGATATGCTGGCCGGAATATTGGGGAACGGAACGAGGCAGTCGGTTATAGCCACTACCTTATCCGCATATTGGGCGTCTGCCATGGCATAGGATAATACGCCACAGTCGCTTTTACCGCCGTTCGGACGGCAGTTTCCATATTCGTCACAGGTAGGCGCTCCGATAAAAGCGATGTCGATGTGGACTTCGCCTGTCTCTATGGCGCGTACGCGGCCGCCGTGGGAACGCATAATTGCCAGATTTTTAAGTTTGCCTGTGGATATTGCCTCACCGATTTTACCGCGCACTCCGGAGGACTGGATTCCGGTTATCGTTCCATCCTCAATAAACGGTACAATCGGATCATTGGCCTTACCAAGGGAGCTGGCACAGATGGTTAAGTCTTTGATCCCCATCTGATGGATCTCTTCCATAACCATGTTTACAACATAGTCTCCTTCACGGAAATGATGATGGAAGGACAGGGTCATTCCGTCACGGATATCACATTTTTCAAGAACCTCCCTGATGGACGTTACCATTTTGGAACGTCTCGGATCAGATACCGCACGCACAACAGGCGCGGCTTTTTTATATTCAAAATTATCATAGACATAGGCGCCTTCAAAGATCTTTTTGCCGGTCGCCTTTAAAATTTCTTCCGGAATATCTCTTCCCACTTTATTTATCATCTTACATATCCCCCTCATAAACGCCTGCGGCTTTTGCCATAGCCAGGGTCCTTTTGGCCCCGTCATAGAAAGCGATATCAATCATTTTACCATCTACCGTAAACACGCCGATGCCTTTAGCTTTCTTGTCATCAATTTCACGCACTACCTTTTCAGCAAAAATAATCTCTTTTTCCGTGGGTGTGAAAATCTTATGAACTACGGCAATCTGACGCGGATTAACAAGGGATTTTCCGTCAAATCCCATCATCTTAATCATTGCTGTCTCTTTTTCAAAACCGTCCATGTCATCAAGATTAGTAAATACGGTATCCCAGCACTGTACGCCTGCAGCGCGCGCAGCCATAATCATATGCTGCCTTGCGCCCATTAATTCCACTCCCGTCCCTGTAATTACGGTTTGGAGATCTTTTGTATAATCGCCTCCTGATAATGCGATGCCGATCAGGCGGTCGGAAGAAACGCAGATTTCCCGGGCATTCAGCACGCCTTTGCAGGATTCCAGGGCAGACATTAAAAGTGTGCTTCCCTCCGGACGTCCGAATTCACGTTCGGCCGCCAGCACATGCTCTTCCACCGTATGTACATCCTCGGCCGTCTCTGTCTTTGCAATACGGATGGTATCAGCTCCGCCTGCCACACAGACGCGGATATCCTCTTTCCAGTGGGGCGTGTCAAGTCCGTTAATGCGGACAACCCTCTCAACGCCTCTATAGTCAATTTCTTTTAACGCATGAAACAGAGAATATCTGGCGGCGTCTTTCTGGTTTTCCGCAACAGCGTCCTCTAAATCAAGCATGATGGAATCCGGTTTATAAATATAGGGATCCTTGATTAGTCCGGGTTTCTGGCAGTTTAAAAACATCATGGATCTTCTCAGTCTTTTTTTGTTTGGATGGCTCATTACCTTATCACACCTCCCCATGGAAGATTTTCCGTTATCCCGGCTGAACGGTAAACTGCGCATTCTACTCTGGCTTTAAGGGTACAATCCAAAGCTCCTTTATCCACTACTTTTATTTTAGCATCCTTTACGTCCAGGCGCTCCAAGGTCTCCAATACTACCGCCCTGATCTGCTTTCCAAACTGGTGGATTACACTGCTTTCAATCGTCAGCTCCACCTTTCCGCCGCCCGGCTCTACCGTAATCTGAGCGTCACTGGATTCCAGTGTACCGGCAACTGCCGCTTTTTCGATTACCATAAGAATTCCTCCTCCATTTGATTACCGTTATTTTTTGTATTACATGATTTGTTTAAGGTATTATTTGTGTATATTGTTACTTTTTTTAGAATATTCATAGAGTCTTTCTACATTTTTTCTAAAAATATAGTAACATGGTAAAAGGTATAATTCAAATACTAATGCTGTTATGGAGTTCATAGGAAAAAACTTATTGGAGATTTAGTTAAGCAGGTGAGGACGCCGC
>NZ_KE992799.1:0-24278 GCF_000466485.1 [Clostridium] symbiosum ATCC 14940
GTCTTGCACTGGAATTTACTTTTTCAAGTCAGCCATCAAGCATTTTTCATTTATATAATATTCGATTTTATTTGTACTTGTTTTGAGGCAGACAGAGTTTTTGAATTCCAAATTTTTATCAACATATTTTGAAACTTAATCGTATATGTAATACGTCACGCTTTTATACCTACGAATAATAATACTATAGCGGCATCAGTTGTACACTAATGCCGCTTAACATTAGCAATATATCAGTTCTTTAAAAACAATTTCTTCCGCTTGTTGCCTAATACAATTCATTTTTCTAACCCATTCCATAGGACTGTCAGCCTTCAGTTGTTCCGTGATATCCTGTGTTGTTTTTAACTGCTTTACAATCCGACAAAAACGCTCTCGTGCTTGTTTGTCAACCTCGGAAAGATATTCATTAAGCTCTCCGCATGTAAGCAAATTGATATAAGTCAACCTGCGGTGCTCTTGTAAGTATTGCAAGTGTCGCTGTCCATAAATACCAATAGCGTTTTTTTCACTTTTAGGAAATGTGACATTTGGAATGAGATAATCGCTTTGTTTGCTATAAGTACCACCTAACTGTTCGAATAAAGATTTCATTGTAGTTTCCTCCGATATATTTAGTTTTCCTACAAATTCATCATATCCAACCGTCACTACAAATACTTATAAATGCCGCAAGGGACACTTCCTTATGTGAAGTGTCCCTTCAGGCCGGTCTTTTTTTCTTGCTGCACGAAAATGACAATGTTGACAAATCGTTGCCAATTGACAGAATGGTAGATGTCAAAATTCCCTCTGCCGTGAGCAGGAAGGCGGTCCCGGAATATGGTTTTTAAAAGCTTGCGGGGGGCTGCTCTTTTTTGGCATGGAAATTGCTTATATTTAGAGTGAATCAGTAAAATTCTTTTATAAGCCGAATGGGAGTGTGGATCCGGCTTAGGGAGAAAGAAGGAGGAGCGGAAAGATGAAGCTTGAATTAGGAATTATTCCAATCAGGGATATCCGGTTCGGATCTGAATCCAGGGTAGAGGGCGGTACGGTTACTGTGAATAAAGAAGAACTGAAAGCAATTCTGCTGGAGGACGGGAATTTGAAGTCGGTGGAGCTGGAAGTTGCACATCCGGGGGACAGTATCCGTATTATGCCGGTTAAGGACGTGATTGAGCCGAGAGTAAAAACAAGCGGGGACGGCGGACTATTCCCGGGTATCATTTCCAAAGTAGCCACTGTGGGGAGCGGCAGAACCAATGTGTTGCGCGGCTGCGGCGTTGTCACGGCCGGCAAGATTGTAGGTTTTCAGGAGGGGATTATTGACATGAGCGGAACCGGAGCGCAGTACACTCCGTTTTCGCAGCTTCACAATCTGGTTGTTGTGTGTGAACCAATTGAGGGGATCGAAAAGCACGCTCATGAGAAGGCAGTGCGCATGGCAGGCTTGAAAACTGCCGATTACATAGGGAAACTGGCAAAAGACATCACGGCCGAAACTGTGGAAACATATGAAACACCGTCCGTCAAGGAGGGCATCAGGCTGTATCCGGATCTTCCGAGAGTGGCGTATGTACTGATGCTCCAGAGCCAGGGACTTATGCATGACACCTACGTGTACGGGGTGGATATGAAACAGTCTCTTCCCACGATTCTCTGTCCGACAGAGACCATGGACGGCGCAGTTTTGAGCGGCAACTGTGTATCTGCCTGTGACAAGAATACTACGTATCACCATCTGAATAATCCGGTTATCAAGCATTTGTTTGAAGAACATGGAAAAACACTGAATTTTGTGGGTGTGATTATAACCAATGAGAATGTGTACCTTGCCGATAAGATGCGTTCCTCGGATGCCACGGCTAAGCTGTGCGAATGGCTGGGCGTCGATGGGGCCATTGTCTCCCAGGAAGGGTTCGGCAATCCGGATACCGATCTTATCATGAACTGCAGGAAAATCGAGGCAAAAGGCATAAAGACGGTTATCATCACCGATGAATATGCCGGGCGTGACGGAGCTTCCCAGTCTCTGGCCGACGCGGATGCGGCAGCGGATGCCGTCGTAACAGGAGGCAATGCCAACATGCTGATTACCCTGCCGCCAATGGACAAGGTGATTGGTTATCCGGAAGTGGCGGATATTATTGCCGGCGGATTTGACGGCAGCCTGAAAGAGGACGGTTCTATTGAAGCGGAGCTGCAGGTGATCACGGGAGCGACCAACGAGATGGGATTCAACCGTTTGAGCGCCCGGTAATATCAGACAGCGCGAAGCGCTTTCAAACCTGAATGATTGAAAGGAATGAATAAAATGGCAAAATTAAAGTTTGTACATTATATAAATCAGTTCTTTGCCAATATCGGCGGCGAAGAAAAGGCCGATTATCCGCCTGAGATGAGAGAGGGCGGAATGGGGCCGGGACTGGCTTTTGCCCAGGCCTTCGGAGAGGAAGCGGAGATTGTGGCCACCATAATCTGCGGCGACTCCTATTTTAATGAGAATGTGGATACTGCTACGGAAACGGTTCTCGGGATGATCAGAGAAAAAAATCCGGACGGCGTAATCTGCGGTCCTGCATTCAACGCCGGGCGGTACGGCGTGGCGTGCGGCACGGTTGCCGCAGCGGTAAAAGAACAGTTGGGAATTCCGGTTGTAACCGGCATGTATAAAGAGAATCCGGGCGCAGATATGTATAAGAATAAGGTCTACATCTGTGAAACAAAAAACAGCGCCGCAGGAATGCGCGGGGCGGTAAAAAAGATGGCTCCTTTAGCGCTTAAGCTGGTAAAAAATGAACCCGTTGGTTCATCGAAGGAAGAGGGGTATATGCCGAACGGGATCCGGGTCAACTTTTTCGAGGAAAAGACAGGAGCCGGCCGTGCGGTCGATATGCTGGTCAACAAATTAAACGGCAGAGAGTATGTGACGGAATACCCGATGCCCAGCTTTGACAGGGTAGAGCCCGGTCCGGCGATAAAAAACATGGCCTTTGCAAGAATCGCGCTTGTCACATCCGGCGGTATTGTACCAAAGGGGAATCCGGATCACATTGAATCATCCAGCGCCTCCAAGTATGGCTGTTATAATATCGAAGACGTGACGGATTTAACGGAAGAGTCTTATGAGACGGCCCATGGCGGATATGATCCCTCCTATGCAAATCAGGATGCGGATCGTGTACTGCCGGTGGATATTATTCGTGAATTTTTAAAGGAAGGAAAAATCGGGAGCCTTCACCAATATTTCTATACAACGGTCGGCAATGGAACAAGCGTTGCCAACGCTACGAAATATGCGAAGGAAATCGGACAGAAGCTGGTTGACGACCATGTGGACGCCGTGATCCTGACCTCCACCTGAGGGACCTGTACTCGTTGCGGTGCAACGATGGTTAAAGCAATTGAAGCTTATGGTATTCCGGTGGTTCATATTGCCACGGTCGTACCGATTTCCCTGACGGTTGGAGCGAACCGGATTGTTCCGGCTGTTGCGATCCCCCATCCTCTCGGCAATCCGGCCCTGACTCATGAGGAGGAGATGGATATCCGCAGACAGATTGTCGGGAAGGCACTCGAGGCCCTGCAGACCCCTGTGACGGAGCAGACCGTTTTTGAGTGGAAGAAGTAAGAGGAGCATAACAGATGGACAAAATTTATGATGTAATCATACTCGGCGCAGGTCCCGGCGGACTTGCGGCAGGACTTTATTCCGGCAGATACCGCCTGTCCACGCTGATTATCGAAAAAGCCAGGGACGGCGGGCAGATTGCCATTACAGATGAAATTGAGAATTATCCGGGGCAGATTGTGGAGGGGGAAAGCGGCCCTTCCCTGATTGACCGTATGACCAGACAGGCGGCCAGATTCGGCGCGGAGCGTGCATGCGATACGATTGACCGGGTGGAACTCGAGGGGCCTGTCAAGAAGCTGTACGGTAAAAAGGACACATATCAGTGCCGGGCACTGATAATTGCCACCGGAGCTTACGCGCGGCCGATTGGATGCAGGCGGGAGGGCGAATTTGTAGGAAAGGGCGTTTCCTTCTGTGCGACCTGTGACGCCAATTTCTTTGAAGATTTAGAGGTATTTGTTGTGGGCGGAGGCGATTCCGCTGTGGAAGAAGCCATATACCTGACCAAATTTGCCAGAAAGGTTACCGTAATACACCGCAGGAATGAGCTTCGCGCGGCAAAATCCATCCAGGAGAAGGCATTCAGGAACCCTAAGATGAATTTCATGTGGGATAGTGTGGTGGAAGAGCTTCACGGGGACGGAATCCTGTCCGGGATGACGGTCAGAAATGTGAAGACAGGGGAACTTACGAGAGTGGATGCGGATCCGGATGACGGTATGTTTGGCTTATTCGGATTCATCGGCAACGTGCCGAGAAGCGAATTGTTTGAAGGGCTCCTTGACATGGAAAAAGGATATATCAAGACGGACGAAGACATGCACACCGGCATTTCCGGTGTCTATGCCGCCGGAGATGTCCGGGTCAAGAGTTTCCGCCAGGTAGTGACGGCAGCTTCGGACGGCGCAATTGCCGCTATGCAGGCAGAAAAATATATCGCTGAACTGGACGGCCATGTTTATTGACAGGCCGATTATAAGAAGGAGGTAACACCATGGTAGATTTAACCAAGGACGACTTTGAGGAAGAGGTGCTGAAAGCAAAAGGACCGGTTCTCGTCGATTTCTACGGAGACGGATGCGCTCCCTGTCAGGCGCTGATGCCGCATGTCCATGCGATGGAGGACACCTATGGAAAACAGATGAAATTCACTTCGCTGAATACGACGAAAGCACGCAGGCTGGCTATCGGCCAGAAAGTGCTGGGACTTCCGGTCATTGCCGTTTATAAGGATGGATTAAAAATCCAGGAATGCGTCAAAGATGAGGCAACACCGGAGAATATCGAGGCAATGATTAAAGCTAATTTGCAGGCGGACAATTAGAAGTTTAAGGTAACAGCCGCCCCGTTCAGGAGCGTTGTTATAGATGGATGGTTCCGGTTGGAACTTTAAAAACAGGTAAGGAGGAACGCATATGGCAATTTTGAAAGACAAAAAGGTCGTTATAATTGGCGACCGCGACGGCATTCCGGGCCCTGCCATAGCAGAATGCGTGAAGACGGCAGGCGCTGACGTAGTTTATTCATCTACCGAATGCTTTGTCTGAACGAGCGCGGGTGCTATGGATCTGGAGAATCAAAAAAGAATTAAGGATTATGCAGACCAGTACGGTCCTGAGAACATAGTAGTCGTTCTCGGTGCGGCAGAAGGAGAGGCGGCAGGTCTTGCTGCTGAAACCGTAACCGCAGGTGATCCCACATTCGCAGGTCCTTTAGCAGGAGTCCAGTTGGGACTACGTGTTTATCACATTTGTGAAGATGGAGTTAAGTCAGAGGTTGACGAAGGTGTTTACGATGAACAGATCAGCATGATGGAGATGGTTTTGGATGTCGATGACATTACGAAAGAAATGACCACCATCCGTGAGGAATTTTGTAAATACCTGTAATCCGTGAGAGGCTGATACAGAATCCGGAGAATCGGTATCCTGAAGAATATAGGAAACCGTCAGGTATCAATTCCCGGATTCTCCACAGCTTTCTTCCAAATTTAACGAGGTGAAGGTAAAAACATGAATGGGTATCCGGTTATAAAAGGCGCCAGCTATACACTGGCAATCACGCCCGATATGGTGTTACATAATGGGACGACACAGACGACGGAGAGGGTAGTAAATCCGGATTCAGAGTATTTAAAAGAACTTCCGGGACGTTTGAGAAGCTTTGAGGATGCAGTGAATTACATACCGAATCAGGTGTACATCGGGAATGCAAAACCGGCTGATTTAGCTGCCACGGAATTTCCTTATTACGATAAAAAATGGAGCGGAGCGGTTCGCGAAGGCAGATATGGGCAGATAATGCCGCAGGATGAATTTTATGGATTAATCCAAATCTGTGACGCATTTGAACTGGTAATGCTTGAACGGGAGTTTGCCGCCGGAGTGAAGAAAAAGCTGGAAAAACAGAAGCTTTTTACAGAGGAACAGCTGGCGGTTTTAGATAAAAATGACAACTCATCAGATTATATAAACGAATTGGTGGAAAAAGAGCATGCAGAGGGACTGTATCACAACAATGTGCTTGTCGGAGCCGTTAAAAGAGCACATGACGTGGATGTAAACCTGTCAGCCCATGTGATGCTGGAAAATCTTGTGACAAAAGCCTCGAATGTCCTCTCCCTTCTGGAGCTGGTTCACAAAGCAGGGGTTGCCCCTGACTCTGTGGATTACGTTATAGACTGCTGTGAGGAAGCATGCGGCGATATGAATCAGAGAGGCGGCGGGAATTTTGCAAAAGCGGCGGCGGAAATTGCCGGTTTCGTCAATGCAACAGGAAGCGATGTCAGGGGCTTTTGTGCAGGGCCTGCCCACGCACTCCTGCACGCAGCGGCATTGGTGCAGGCAGGAACATTCAAAAATGTGGTAGTGACCGCGGGAGGCTGCACCGCAAAGCTTGGAATGAATGCCAAGGATCATGTGAAAAAAGGACTTCCCGTTCTGGAGGATGCCATTGCCGGATTTTCAGCGCTGCTGAGCGCTGACGACGGCGTCAATCCGCAGCTTTGTACGGATATAGTTGGATATCATACCATCGGAACAGGTTCAGCGCCGCAGAATGTCATTTCGTCTCTGGTGACGGCGCCCCTTGAGAAAGCGGGACTGAAGATTCCGGATATTGACAAATATGCCCCCGAGATGCAGAATCCCGATATCACAAAGCCGGCCGGCGCCGGAGACGTGCCGGAGGCAAACTATAAAATGATCGCCGCGCTGGGCGTTAAGAAGGGCGAACTGGAGCGGAGCGAAATCAAGTCCTTCGTAAAGGAACACGGGATGACCGGCTGGGCGCCGACCCAGGGCCATATTCCGTCCGGGATACCATATCTGGGAGCAATGCGCGATGAGATGCTTGGCGGAGAAATCAGCCGTGCCATGATTATCGGTAAAGGCAGCCTTTTCCTGGGCAGAATGACGAACCTTTTCGACGGAGTGTCATTTGTGGTTCAGGCTAACGACGGTTCGGCAGGGTCCGGGAAAGAAGAGGCCATCGATGAAAGCCGGATAAAAGCCCTGATAGGCCGGGCCATGAGGACGTTTGCAGAAGGTCTGATGGGGGAAGAGGAATCAGCGGAGCCATAGGAAAGGGAGAAACTATGTCTGAAAGAAAAATCAAGGCGATGATCGCAGAGACCTTTCTTGAGGTGGCGGATGCTCTGGAAACGGGGCGGTATGGCAAAAAGCCGGTGATTGGCTTCGCTTCGGAAGGCAGTGAGCATGGCAGGGAAAATATAGATGAGGCAATGCGTCTTATCGAAAGAGCAGGAAATAAAGTAATACTGATTGAAGGCGGAGATATCCACAGGAAAATGGAGGAGATGCTGGATGCAGGAGAGATAGACGGCGCGGTGACGATGCACTATCCGTTTCCTGTAGGAGTTGCCACGGTAGGTAAGGTGGTGACTCCTGCAAGAGGAAAACCCATGTATCTGGCGGCCACAACCGGCATTTCCGATACCGACCGTGTGTGCGGCATGGTTAAAAATGCAGTCTATGGGGTGATTGCCGCAAAAGCCGACGGAATTGAATCGCCAACGGTGGGAATCGCCAATGTTGACGGAGCCAGACAGGCGGAGCGCGCCCTGTTAAGATTAAAAGAAGGCGGATATGATATCCGCTTTGCAGATTCGGCAAGGTCGGACGGCGGCATTGTGATGCGCGGCAATGATCTGCTCTGCGGAACGCCGGATATCATGGTTATGGATTCTCTCACCGGAAACCTGATGGTAAAACTTCTGTCCGCCTATACATCCGGAGGAAGTTATGAGTCTCTGGGCTTTGGCTACGGTCCGGGAATCGGTCCCGGTTACGGTCGTCTGATTCTGATTGTCTCCAGGGCCTCGGGAGCGCCGGTTATCGCCGGAGCGGTGGAGTTTGCCGCGAATCTGGTGAGCCGGGGATGGAAGGAAATTGCCGCCGGAGAATTTTCAAGAGCAAATCAGGCCGGCCTTCAGGAAATTCTGAAAGAACTGAATGCTTCCGGTAAAGAGGGAGCAGCTTCAGATAATGTAAAAATGCCGCCCAAGGTAATTTGCACCGCCCAGATCCCGGGCATTGAAGTGATGGATCTGGAGGATGCGGTAAAAACGCTGTGGAAAGCCGGAATATATGCGGAAAGCGGAATGGGCTGCACCGGTCCGATCGTGCTTATGGCGGAGGCGGAGCGTGATAAAGCAGTTGCCGCGCTGAAAGAAGCCGGATACATCGGATGAGAGACGGAGGGAGAGAGGGATACTGTCTGGAAACAGCACAGGACAGTGTCCTCCGAAAATCCCGAGTTTCACGGCGCGAAACTGCGTTTTTTGCAGATTCTGTGCATCGCGAAGCGTGTTATTGTTTACAGCATGCCGCTTTTTGGCATGGTGTGAACAGTAACAGAGGCAGGATCCGGGCCTGATTCAAATATGAGAATTGACATACAATTTAATACATGATAGTATAATGACAGCCCAATGGGCCTGTTGTTAGGACTGTTAAAGGATATGGAGGCAGATAGGTTGCTGGTGTGCCTCGCGGTCTTCAAAACCGTTGTGGGGGGTTAAGAGCCTCCCGGGTGGGTTCGATTCCCACCTCCTCCGTTCAAACCATATCCGGGGCAGAAGGAGTGATAATGATGGGAAAAAATCAGGAATTACTGAGAAAACTCCCTAAAATTGATGAGATGCTGCAGGATGAGCATCTTATTTTTTTTACGGAAATAATGCCGCGGCAGGTAGTTGTGGAGACGCTGCGCGAGGTGATTGATATGGTGAGAAGAGAGATAATCGATGGGAGAAGAGAGGAAATCCCGGCGGTGGAGGAGCTGGCCGGACTGGTGAAACAAAGGGTCTTTGAAGAGCAGGGAAAAAGCCTGCGCCGTGTCATCAACGCCACCGGCGTTGTCCTGCACACCAATCTCGGGAGAGCCAATCTATCCCGGAGAGCCTGCGAGAGCGTATTGGAGGCGGCCGGTTATTACTCAAACCTGGAATACGATATAAAGAAAGGCAGCAGAGGTTCGCGCCATGACCATGTGGAGCAGTTGATCAGGAAAATTACCGGAGCGCAGGCCGCTATGGTCGTGAATAATAACGCCGCGGCCACCATGCTGTGCCTCTCGGCATTGGCCCGCGGAAAAGAGGTGATTACCTCAAGAGGCGAGCTGGTGGAGATTGGCGGATCCTTTAGAATACCGGAAATCATGGAAGAGAGCGGCGCGCACCTGCTGGAGGTCGGCGCCACGAATAAGACAAAACCGGCTGATTACAGAAAGGCGTTTCATGGAGAGATGACCGGCGCGTTTTTAAAAGTGCATACCAGCAATTACAAGATTGTCGGTTTTACGCAGGAAGTATCGATTCGGGAGCTGGCGGCTTTGAGGGATGAGTCGGAGGAATTTTCTGTTCCGGTTATTTATGACATGGGCAGCGGGCTGATGACGGATTTAAGCGGCTGCGGCATCGGAGAGCCTACTGTGACGGAAGCGCTGAAAGAGGGAGCTGATGTGGTGCTTTTCAGCGGGGATAAGCTTCTCGGAGGGCCTCAGTGCGGTGTTGTCATCGGTAAAAAGGAATATGTGGACCGGATGAAGAGCCATCCCATGGCAAGAGCATTCCGCGTGGATAAAATGACGCTGGCCGCCCTGGAGGCGACATTTTTCGAATACCAGGATTCCAAGCGGGCTATGCGGGAAATCCCCGTTCTGCGCATGATTACGGAGACAGGGATACGGCTTAAAGAGAAGGCTGAAAAGCTGTGCGGTCAGCTCTCTGAAGCAGCGCCTTCCCTGGAGTTTATGGTGGAGCCGTGCAGGGATCAGGTGGGCGGAGGCTCTGCGCCTCTGGTGATGCTGGAAGGTTATGCGGTAACCGTATCAGGGGAGGACTTTAACGCCGAGCGTTCAGAACGGCTGCTGCGCAAAGAGGAACTTCCGATCATTGCAAGAGTGGCGCGCGATAAGCTGTGGCTGTCGGTGCGGACCATCGAAGAGACGGAATTTAAATGGATCCGGGAGGCATTTTCGAAACAGAATCAGGTGAGGTGGCAGGATGCATAATGTAATAGTCGGTACGGCGGGTCATGTGGATCATGGTAAAACCTGTCTGATTAAGGCATTGACAGGCACGGATACAGACCGGCTGAAAGAGGAACAAAAGAGAGGCATCACAATTGAGCTTGGATTTGCCAGTCTGTCCGGGGAGGAAGGGCAGCACATTGGAATCATCGATGTACCGGGACATGAACGGTTTGTCAAAAACATGCTGGCCGGAATCGGCGGCATTGATCTGGTGCTGCTGGCAGTGGCGCTGGATGAGGGGGTAATGCCTCAGACAACCGAACATTTTGAGATACTCAAAATGCTGGACATACGGCAGGGAATACTGGTTTTCACCAAGGCTGACATGGTGGACGAAGAATGGGCGGATATGGTGGAAGAGGACACGAGGGAGATGGTGAAGGGAAGTTTCCTCGAAAATGCCCAGTCTGTCCGCGTATCTTCTTATACCGGGCAGAATATAGAGACATTGCGCAAAATGATACTAGAAGCGGTTCGGGATACGGCAAAACGCAGGGATGAGCAGGAACTGTTTCGTCTTCCCATAGACAGAGTGTTTTCAATGGAGGGGTTTGGCACGGTGGTGACGGGCACGCTGCTGGAAGGCTGCTGCAGGCTGGGCCAGGAGATAGAAGTCTATCCCCAGGGACGCATTGTCAAGATAAGAGGAATTGAAAATCACGGCGAGAAGGCGGAAACTGCTTATGCCGGCCAGCGCACGGCCCTCAATCTGGCGGGAATTAAGAAGGAGGAACTGGAGCGCGGAGAGATTCTTGCGGCTGTGGGTTCCATGCCGGTCAGCCGCCAGCTTGACGCCAGAGTGCGGCTTTTTAAAAGCTCCCGGCGTCTGCTTTGCAATGGGGACCGGGTACACATCAGTTACGGTTCGGCTCAGTCCATCTGTAAAGTGGTTCTTTTGGATTGTGATGAAATAAAAGCGGGAGAAGAGGCCTATGCACAGCTCCGGTTTGACGAACCGGTTTCCGTTAAACGCGGAGATCACTTTATTATCCGCTTTTATTCCCCTGTGGAGACATTTGGGGGCGGAGTCATCCTGGAGGCGGACGCCGGAAAACATAAGCGCTGTCAGAAGGAGGCGCTGGATATTCTCAAAATCAAGGAATACGGCCGGGATGATGAAGTATTGGAAGCAATTATAAAGGAGAGAAGCAGATATTTTCCGGAGCTTTCCGAGCTGTCGCTGAGACTGAATGCAGCCCCCGCCCATACGGAGGAGCTGCTGGAAAAGTTAAAAAAGCAGAAGAAAATTCTGGCCGTCAACGGAAAGAGCTGTATTCACAAAGAGTACTGGGACATAATCACCGAGTTTGCAAAGCAATGCCTGAACCGTTTTCATGAGGCAAATCCCATTGCCTCCGGTATCGAAAAGGAGGAGCTGAAAAGCCGTCTGACGGAACATTTTTATCTGAAGGATGCGAAACGGTCCGAAGAGCTTTTCCAGGAGCTGGTGAAACGCGGCATCGTGACCGTTTCCGGAAGTACGGCTGCCCTGAACGGTTATACGGGAGGCTGTTCCGGTGAACTGTCCGGTATGATGGAGGCCATACGGGAGCGTTACCGCTTAGCCGGTGTGGAAGCGCCGACGATAGATGAAGTGATTAACGGCTTTAAGGATAAAAAGCAGGCCCGGCAGATTATTACGGAACTGGTCAGGCAGGATGCTCTGGTCAAAGCCGCCCCCGGCATCTATATGGGAAAACAGGAATGGGAAAAGGCGGTTTTTGTCCTCAAAAACCATCTGGATACGCATCCTGATATCTCACTTGCAGAGTACCGGGATCTTCTGGGAACCTCCAGAAAATATGCAGTCATGCTGTTGGATGCATTTGACCAGCGCAAGATAACAAAAAAGCAGGGAGATGTCCGTATATTATATAAATAATAAAGGGAGAGTGGGAGCAGATGAATATCAGTCAGAATAAAAGAACCTTAATGATGAGCGGAGCGGTGATGGGCCTGTTGGGCGCGCTTCTGGCCTTTATGGGAAATCCAAAGAATATGGCAATTTGTGTCGCCTGTTTTATCAGGGACTCTGCCGGAGCCATGAAACTCCACACAGCCTCTGCGGTACAATATATGAGGCCGGAAATAGCCGGATTCGTCTGCGGAGCGTTCCTGATAGCAGTTATAACAAAGGAATACCGTTCTGCAGCCGGTTCTTCACCGATGCTCCGTTTCCTTCTGGGCTTCATCATGATGGCAGGCTCCCTGGCATTCCTTGGATGCCCGCTGCGCATGCTTATCCGCATGTCGGCCGGAGATCTGAATGCCTATGTCGGGCTGCTGGGCTTTGGCGCAGGCGTATTCACCGGTACGGCGGCGCTGAAGAGGGGATTTACCCTGGGCCGGGCCTATCCGTCGTCAAACGGGTCGGGGGCGGTGCTGCCCGTACTTCTGATAGTTTTGCTTCTATTATATAATGTTACAGCATTATTTGCGAGCAGCGAGACAGGCCCCGGCAGCATGCATGCCCCTGTTCTCATATCTTTGGCCGCAGGGCTTTTATTCGGTGCAATAGCCCAGAAAAACAGGGCCTGCTTTGCGGGCAGCCTCCGTGACGTGTTTTTGATGAAAAACTTTGATTTGTTATCGATTATCGGCGGCTTTTTCATCGTAATGCTTGCTTTTAACCTGTTGACGGGCGGTTTTAAACTTTCATTTGAGGGCCAGCCCATTTCCCATTCCCATCATCTTTGGAATTTCCTTGGTCTGTATGCGGTGGGGTTTGCTGCCGTACTGGCGGGAGGCTGCCCTCTGAGGCAGCTTGTGCTGGCCGGTCAGGGGTCGTCCGATTCAGCGGTGACTTTCCTGGGACTGCTGGTAGGAGCGGCTTTTTGTCATAACTTCGGGCTTGCGGCAGGGGCGGCGGCGGCAGCTACGGAGACGGCAGAGGCAGTGTCAGGCGGACTCACGCCGGCCGGAAAGACAGTTCTCGTTGTCAGTATTGGAGTGCTGTTCCTGATAGGATTTAAAAAGAGAGAGAAGACAGATAAAAAATAATAATCAGGAGGAATAGAGATGAACGAAGTGGATGCAAGAGGTTTATCCTGCCCGGAGCCGGTGCTGCTTACAGCGCAGGCGTTAAAATCCGGATCCGGCGTACCGTTGAGGGTGCTGGTCAGTGAAGCATACGCCAGGCAGAATGTGGAAAAATATGCGAAGAGCCAGGGCAGGCAGGTATCTGTGACGGATAAAGATACGGAATTTGAAATTCTGATAAATTAGAAGAGATGGGGGAGCGCCGTGATACGGAAAAAAGAGCCGAAGGTAATTATTACGTTTCACACTACGGCAGGGGCCATTGAACTGGAGCGAAGCTGTAAAGCCGAAAAGATTCCGGGCCGGATTATACCCGTGCCCAGGGAACTTTCGGCAGGCTGCGGCCTGGCCTGGTGCTCGCCTGAAGGTGAAAAAGGGCGGCTGGGAATCCTGCTGAAGAAGGAAAATGTTGAATGGGAAGATATGGTGCAGATGCTGTTTTGAGGAGGGGAGTGATTAGGATGGGAATTTATTTTGATAATGCCGCAACGACGCTGAAAAAACCGGACTGTGTGATCAATGCGGTGACAGAGGCATTGAAAAACCTTGGTAATTCCAGCCGCGGGGCCTATGAGGCTTCCATGGATGCGTCACGCCTTATTTATGACACGCGTGTGCGGCTTGCAGCGCTGTTTCACGCAGGGGAACCGAGGCAGACTGCATTTACCTCCAATTCCACCGAAGCTCTGAATACGGCAATTTTAGGGCTGTTACAAGGTTCCGGCCATGTAATAACCACGGTGATGGAACATAATTCCGTGCTGCGTCCGCTTTACCGGCTGGAGACAATGGGAACAGAGCTTTCATTTCTGAGCTGCGGTGAGAGGGGTGAGCTTCACTGTGAAGGACTGGAGGCAGCCCTTCGGCCCGATACCGGAGCGGTCGTCTGTACGCATGCGTCCAATCTGACCGGCAACAGCGTGGATTTGAAACGAATAGGAAACTTTTGCCGCGAACACAATCTTTTATTCATTGTTGACGCATCTCAGACAGCCGGGACCCTGGAGATTGATATGCAGGCCATGAATATAGACGTGCTGTGTTTTACCGGGCACAAGGGCCTGTACGGTCCCCAGGGGACCGGAGGGATTTGTGTCCGGGAGGGATTGCATATCTCACCGCTAAAGTCAGGCGGAAGCGGTATTCAGACTTACAATAAAGAGCAGCCTTCGCAGATGCCTGCGGCCCTGGAAGCAGGAACCCTGAACGGCCATGGGATAGCGGGGCTTCATGCCGCGCTGTCGTTTATAGAAGAAGTTGGCGTGGAGGCGATTCACGGCAGGGAGATGAAGCTGATGCGGAAATTTCATGATGGAGTAAAGGAGATTCCCGGCGTGCGGATTTACGGAGATTTTTCAGATGACAACCGCGCTCCGATTGTGGCGCTCAATATCCGGGACTATGACTCAGCGCAGGTCAGTGATGAGCTGGCAGTCGGCTATGGGATTTCCACCAGGCCGGGCGCCCACTGTGCGCCTCTGATGCACCAATCCCTGGGCACAGTGGAACGGGGCATTGTACGGTTCAGCTTTTCCTGGTTCAACACCGAGGATGAGATTGAAGCGGGGATACGGGCGGTTGGAGAGCTGGCAGGTGTATAAATAATAAATAAAGGTAATGAAGAAAAGGGACACTGACTGACGCGGTGTCCCTTTTTCAACCCATTTGAGGGCATCTGTATGTTTCTTTAACCGGCTCCCCGTTTAGAACGGGGGCTGATTTGCCCTCTTTGTCAGGCGTCCTGTTTTACATGATCTTCAGTCATGAATTTTGTATAGTTCGGATCAATATTATAGCGTTTCATATAAATCTTGTGCAAAATGATCTGCAGGAAAAACAGCATGACTACACCGATTGGAAGCAGAACAAACGGCGAAATCTCGGTAAAGCCGAATATCAGGTATAAAACTGCGATGACACCTCCCACAGTCAGCGCATATGGAAGCTGTGTTCCGACATGGTCGATATGGTCCGCACCGGAGAAAATGGAGGCCATAACCGTGGTATCGGATACCGGTGAAGCATGATCACCCAGGATAGCGCCGGAAAGAACTGCGCCGCACATGCCGACTGAGAATTCTACATCACCGGTGAGCGTATAGCCTAACTGGATAGCCAAAGGCGTCATGATAGCCATTGTGCCCCAGGACGTTCCGGTGGCAAAGGCAACGAGAATGGAACATCCTAAAACGAGAAGCGGAAGCAGACCGGTCGGGATGCTGGCGCCGACATACTGAGCTACGAAAGCGCCCAGCCCCATGCTTTTGGTGACGGAGCCTAAGGACCATGCCATAACAAGAATTGCTCCGGTTAAGGCCATAAGCTTAAAACCGTCTACAATCGTATTCATCGTTTCCTCAAATGTCATGATATGGCTGGTGAGGGCGATCACAATTCCCGTTACCGCCATGCCGAAGGAACCCCAGTAAAGAGCCATCTGCGCGTCACATGCGTCGAGAATTGCCATAATGCCGGTGGCGGTTCTGGCCGGATTTGTGTAGCCCGTGTAAATGATACCGGATATAATAATCGTAAACGCCACTGCAATCGGGAGGACGAAGGAGCGGATCATTGGTTTGGTGCGTTTCGGTTCGCCCAGTTCATTGCCGACATCAAGCATCGGGTTTGCATCCGGCTTGGTGTACTGCCCCGTTTTTAGGGCACGGACCTCTGCCTTCAGCATGGGGCCGTAATCGCGTCCGGTATACATTAACATGCCTACGAAAATAAGAGTGAATATAGAATACATGTTAAACGGCAGACCTTTTATGTAAGCGCTGACCGGTGAAATTCCGGTGATTCCGGCCTGTTCCAGACCCTGTTCGATCATACTGATCTGATAGGCGATCCAGTCGGAAATAAATAAGGCGGCCGCAGGAGCTGCGGTAGAGTCTAATACATAGGACAGTTTCTCAGAAGAAATTCTGTAATCCTTGCATATGTCACGGAAGACATTGCCGTCAACGGCGGCAACCAGACAATCGTTGACGGAGCAGGCCATTCCAAGCCCCCATGTGCCCAGACAAACAGAACGCCTCTTTTTAAAACGCCTTTTCGCGGCTTCCGCCAGTGCAAAGCTGCCTCCCAGCTTCCATATGAAGGAAATTCCGACACCCATAAAGAGGGTAAAGAGTAACAGTATTACATTATCCGCCATATTGCTGGAAATGACAGATAATGCATAGGAGCATGCCCCCAGCGGGTTCCAGCTGCTGATGATCAGTGAACCTGCAAAGAGGCCTGCGAACATGGAGATTAGAACCTGCTTTGTCGCAAAACATAAACCGATAGCGATGATAGGCGGAACTAAGGCCAGTATCCCATAGTTGACTTGCATATCCATATATCTTCCTCCTTTTTGTCGGCCGGCCGGTGTCATCCTCATTTTTATTATTAGGGATGCACCCCTCCGTTAAGCCGGCCGCTTATGCCGGATTAAAAAGCAAATAACGTGCCAAAAAGGACGAATGAGGTGAAGAAAAATGAAAAGTGTATGGATAACAGGCAAAAAAGGACAGATAGAAAATATATTTACAAGCTGGTTTCACTAAAACGAGATATTAATTGTCAGTTAAATGACAGTTTGAAATGACATATGGTAAAGTCTGTCAATTAAATGTAAAGAACTTTATCGTGGCAGTGTAATATCAGGCTGCTGTATGCTGAGGCGGTTAAGCTTGCGGTAAAGTGTTCTGAGACTGATTCCCAGCTCGGCTGCGATTTGTTTTTTTCCCTCTAAGGTATACCCGTATTTTTCCAGCAGCCCGGCAAGCGCCTGCTCTCCGCTGTTTCGCACCGCGGCCGGTCCGGGTTCCGTTTTTTCACATGGCCGTGCTTTCAAAGTCAGGATTTCCGGCAGGTCTGCCGGAGTCAGCGTATCCGTCTCACAGAGATTGGCAGCATATTCAAGCATATTCTGAAGCTCACGGACATTGCCGGGCCAGTCATAGGAGACCAGCAGTTCCTCAGTCTCCGGAGCGAACTTTTTCAGAGGGGTCCGGATTCTGGACCGGAGATGCTCGAGATAGCTGGCGGCGATAGGCATGATATCTTCCCTTCTTGAACGCAGAGGCGGCAGCTTCAGATTGATCACATTAATCCTGTAAAACAAATCCCCTCGGAATGTGCGCTCTGCCACCATTTCGCTGAGGCTCCTGTTTGTGGCGGCGATTATTCTGATGTCCAGATGAACCTTCTTATTAGAACCGACCCGTTCCAATTCATATTCCTGGAGAACCCGCAGGAGCTTGGGCTGGGCAAACAGCGGCAGCTCCCCGATTTCGTCCAGAAACAGGGTTCCCCCCTGTGCCATTTCTATTTTACCGATTTTACCGCCTTTTTTCGCACCGGTAAAAGACCCCTCTTCATACCCGAACAGCTCACTTTCAAATAAAGTATCGGGAATACCCGAACAATTTACTGCAACGAAGGGATATTTACTGCGGCAGCTTTGTTCGTGAATGGCGCGGGCCACCAGTTCCTTCCCGGTTCCGGTTTCGCCTGTGATTAGGACCGGGGTAGGGCTGTCGGCTACTTTTTTAATCAGCCGGTGGATTGTTTCAATCTGAGAGCTCTGGCCGACAATTCTTCCAAAAAATCCGGATTCGGCCTCCGGCTCGGATAGCTCTCCGGAAAGCCGGATGAAAAAAGCGCTGATTTGCTCTCCGTTCATGACGGCCCGCGTCGTGATCTTAGTAGCCATGTTTCCAATCGTCACGTTTTTCTCGAACAGGTTAGTGCCGTCCATGATTTTTCTGACAACGGCTTCCGGAAAAAGCTGCCAGAGGGATGAACTTGTACTGTTGCAGAATTTAAGAAAGTTGGAAGCCATCTGGTTATACTGCAAGATCACTCCGTGGGGATCGGTGAGAAGCACCGGCTGGGGGCATAGCTCCATGGATGCGGCCAGTGTGGCGTCCAGATTGGCAAAACCGCTCTTTCCCGTTTTATTGGCCAGAAGATCTCCTATCAGGTTGGCCAGTTCGGTGATTGCATTCAGGTAAACAGCCGTGCTGTCAATAATGCGCCGCTGTCCCTCTTTTGTAAAAGAAGTAAAAGATGCCACTCCCGCGATTTCAGTACCGGCATGAATGCAGCACAGAACCTCTATCGTGGATGGACAGTGTTCTTTAAAACGGCAGCCAATGCAGGACGGCATTTCACCGGGCTTGTTGACAAGAACGCTGCCGTTTTCAATGACTTCCCGTATAAAGGGCGCGTGTACCACGCGGCCTTTTTTCTTTAAGTAGGTAGGGGTGCAGAAGAAAAGGTTGCTGCTGTCGTCAAAGATAGCGATTTCCAGACGGAGCGCATCGCTGACGGCAGTCACCAGCCTTTCGGCCGAGGCACGGATTTCCTCCAGATTTGCCATGTTATTCCTCCTTTATTGATGGTGATGCTGAGTGCCCATATGAAAACATGTGTGGGATTTAGCGCCGGATTACTGCGGCGGACGCAGAAACCGTTTATACGCGGAATAATGCCCGCTGTGCTATGCGGACATTATACCATATATTCAGGAGCAATGACAGTAAAAATGGCAAATTTGGCAATTATGTGTCAATTGACAATAATTGACAAATGACAAGCGGTAAATCGCAATTTTGGCAATTTTATTTGGTATTGAAAAGGAGAGGAATGAAAATATATGGTAGAATGTAGACCTGTGATTTTTTATAAACGATAAAATTCCCGGATTTTAATGGGATATTGCAGACTTTAAAAATATTTTCAACGTAAAATCCAAATCTGAGCAAAAATTCTGTGAAAGTTGGCACGATGATTGCTAAATAGTAGGACAGAAAGTGTTGACTCCCGCTTTGGTAATTTAAAAGGGAGATGAGAGGAAATCTAAAGGAGGAAAAGAATGTTAGAAAAGAAAGAACCATTGAATTTGACAGGCAGGGTTGCAGTTGTCACGGGCGGAAGTTCAGGTATCGGGCTGGGAGTTGTGGAGATTTTATCGGCATATGGAGCGAAAGTCGCCATGGTGGACATCAGCCCCAAAGGAGAAGAAAAAGCACAGGAACTAAGAGCGGCCGGCAGGGATGTTACCTTTTTTCAGTGTGATGTGACGAGTGAGGAACAAGTTAAAAAGACGGTGGACGATGTGGTGACGAAGTACGGGCCAATCAATATTTTACATAACAATGCAGGCGTTACGGTCCGTAAAACAATCGATAACCTTACGGAAAAGGAATGGGATTTTGTACTCGATGTAGGTCTTAAGGGAATGTTCCTGTTTTCCAAACATGTAATCCCGGTAATGGAGGCCAACGGCGGCGGAAGCATTATCAATACCGGCTCGGGCTGGGGACTCAAGGGCGGAGATCAGGCGGTTGCCTACTGTGCGGTGAAGGGCGGTATCGTCAATGCCACGAGGGCGATGGCGATTGATCACGGCCCGAAGAATATCCGGGTGAACAGTGTAAATCCGGGCGACACCGACACGGCGATGCTGCGCGACGAAGGCAGGCAGACGGGAATAGTAAAAGAAGAAGCGGATCAGGATGCTTACTTAAAGGACTGCGGAACAGACAGGCCGCTCAAAAGAATCGGAATGCCGGAGGATATTGCCAATGCAGTATTATTCCTTGCAAGTGATTTATCAAGCTGGGTGACGGGAGCGGCATTAGTAGTAGACGGCGGCGGAATCGCTTAACCATAAAATATAGATATTCAGCATATAAAGGAGGAAACAAGCACATGAAAGGATTTGAAAGCCATCCTTACATACCAAACTCGGTTCCGGAAGTACAGGAGGAAATGCTCCGTGAAATCGGTCTTGGCTCATTAGAGGAGCTTCATAAGAACGTACCCGAACTGTTAAAATTAAAAAATGAAATGAACCTTCCAAAGGCATTTCGTTCTGAATATGAATTGAAAAGACACGTGGAGCGTGTCCTCTCAAAGGATACGGACTGTCACAGAAACCTTAATTTTTTAGGCGCCGGCTGCTGGCAGCACTATGTTCCTGCCATTTGCGATGAAATCAACGGCAAAGGCGAATTTCTTACCGCATACGGCGGAGAGCCGTATAATGACGAGGGTCGCTTCCAGTCGCTGTTTGAATATGCTAGCATGGTTGCGGAGCTGGTCGATATGGAAGTGGTCAATGTGCCGACGATGGACTGGGCGCAGGCGGCCGCCACGACGGTCAGGATGGCTCAGCGGATTACGAACCGTTCCGTAGTCCTGGTTCCGGAGTATATCGATGCCGAGAAGCTGAAAATCATGGAAAACTATGCAGAGTCATGCCTCCGTTTTGAGAAGGTAAAATGTGATGAGAGAGGACTCATCGATTTATCGGATCTGAAGGAAAAAGCAGGCGCAGATACTGTCGGCATATATTTTGAGAACCCGGGTTATCTCGGTGTGATTGAGCAAAACGGACAGGAAATTTCCGATATAGTACATGCGGCCGGGGGACTCAGCCTTGTCGGCATTGATCCGATTTCCCTCGGGGTACTCGCAACGCCGGCATCCTACGGCGCAGATATCGTCTGCGGTGATTTGCAGCCGCTGGGCATTCATATGAACTACGGCGGCGGCCAGTCCGGCTTTATGGCGACTAGAGATGAAGAAAAATATGTTATGGAATTCCCGTCCCGTCTCTTTGGCATTGCCCCAACGACAGAGCCGGGAGAGTACGGCTTTGGAGACGTGGCTTATGACAGGACGTCATTTGGACACCACAGGGAGCACGGCAAAGAATACGTTGGAACCCAGTCGGCTCTTTGGGGCATTACGGCAGGGGTTTATCTGGCAACCATGGGCCCGCAGGGCATGGAAGAGGTGGGACAGATTATCATGTCCAATGCGCAGTATGCAGCCGCTAAGATAAATGAGATTCCGGGAGTGAAGGCCAATCCGTTCGGCAGTGTCTTCTTTAAAGAATTCGTCGTGGATTTCAGCGGAACAGGAAAAACGGTGAAACAGATTAATAAAGCCCTGCTTGATAAAGGGATTTTCGGTGGCAAGGACTTATCGGAGGATTTCCCCGGACTGTCCGAGTCGGCTCTTTACTGTGTAACCGAAATCCATACGAAAGAAGATATCGATACTTTAATTAAAGCGCTTTATGAAGTCACCAAATAAGCTTTCAGAAAGGAATGATAACGTGAAAAGAATAGATAGATCAGAAAAGGTCAGAGTTCATTTCCACCAGGCAAAATGGGATGAGCCGATAATTTATGAGCTTAGCACTCCGGGCGAACGCGGAATCTTAGTGGGCGCTCCGGATGAAGAGATAGCCGGACAGACAAAAGGCGTTGATGCGCTTCCGGAAGGTATGAAGAGAAATACGAAGCTGAACCTGCCGGAGCTTTCCCAGAGCCGTGTCTTAAGACACTATGCCAGGCTGGCGCAGCAGACTCTGGGCGCAGATGTTAATATTGAGATTGGACAGGGCACTTGTACGGTTAAATACAGCCCGAAGGTAAATGAGCAGTTATCTGCTTTAATCCGCGAATATCATCCTCTTCAAGATGCGGATACAGTGCAGGGGATGCTTGAGATTTTTCATGAGACCGACAAATACATGAGTGAAATTTCCGGTATGGATCATTTCACCTTCCAGCCGGGCGGAGGTTCCCAGGGAATCTTAACGATGGCCTCGGTCATGAGAGCTTATTTTAAAGATAAAGGGGAAGACAGGGATGAGATTATCACAACGATTTATTCCCACCCCTCCGATGCGGCCGCTCCTGCGGTAGCCGGCTTTAAAATCGTTTACCTACAGCCGGATGAGAAGACGGGCGTTCCCGATTTAGAGCAGCTCAAAGCTGCGGCGGGGCCTAAAACGGCAGGTTATATTGTGGCAAATCCGGAGGATACCGGCGTTTATAACAGTCATGTGAAAGAATTTGTGGATTATATCCATTCCATCGGCGGTCTTTGCGGATACGACCAGGCAAATGCAAACGGGCTGTTGGGCGTCACAAGGGCAAGAGACGCAGGCTTTGATATGTGCTTCTTCAATCTCCACAAAACATTCTCCACGCCCCACGGCTGCGGCGGTCCGGCCTGCGGAGCAACGGGAGTGCAGAAGGATCTGGTTCAATACCTTCCGGCTCCGATTGTGGACTATGACGGTGAGAAATATTTCCTTAATTATGACATCTGCAGTAATCCGTGCGCAGTGGGTAAAGTAAGGGAATGGTACGGCGTGGCTCCGGTTGTGCTCAAGGCATACTGCTGGATCCGCAGCATGGGACCGGACGGCCTGTATCAGGTGGCCAAGACCGCAGTTCTCAATAATAATTATATGTTTAAGAAGCTGATGGAGCTTCCGGAGGTGACTGCCTATTATGAGGACGGCAACAACCAGAGAATCGAACAGGCGCGCTATTCGCTGGAGACGATGGAAAAAGAAACAGGTATCAGCACACTGGATATCCAGAGGCGCATGATGGATTTCGGGATGCATTACTGGACCTCCCATCACCCGTTCTATCTGCCGGAGCCGATGACGCTGGAGCCTACCGAGACACCTTCCAAGAAAGATATCGATGAATATATCGAGACATTGAAATATGTATTTAAAGAGGCTCATGAGAATCCTGATATCATTAAGACGGCGCCTCATAGAAGTGTCACGCATCAGGTGGATGAATCCGGTATGGATGATCCGGCCAGATGGGCAACAACATGGAAAATGTACTTAAAAAAATACAGCGATTGAGATTCTTTGTGATACACTATATTATAGAAGAAACTATTAACGCAATGCGGTTGTAGAAGACGCTGTGATACAGATATAAGAAGGACTGCTTTGAAGTGGGTATCATTTTAAAGCAGTCCTGCTTTTTATGGAGGGCCGATGAAGAAGCTAGGACTTATTATTAATCCCATTGCAGGCATGGGCGGCAGTGTGGGGCTCAAAGGAACGGATCATGTGGTGGAGGAAGCAATCAGGCGCGGAGCGCAGCCAAGAGCCGGAGAACGTGTAAAAGCGGCGCTCACAAAGCTTATTGAAATCAGAGATCAGATTACTGTTTATACATATCCCGGTGATATGGGCGGAGAGCTGGCAAAGAGCCTTGATTTTCCCACGGTGCTTTTAACGGCGGCCGGAACGGACGCTGTGGACGCGGATTCGGGGTATACGGCTGCAGGACATACGGATGCGGCAGATACAATAGAGCTGGCAAAGAAGCTTTTGGAAGAACAAGTGGACCTGCTATTATTTGCGGGAGGTGACGGGACGGCCAGGGACATTTACGAGGCAGTGGAGCTGAAGGTGCCCTGTGTGGGAATCCCGGCCGGCGTAAAGATTCATTCGCCGGTCTATGCGAAAAATCCCCAGGCTGCCGGACGGCTGGCTCTTATGTGGCTCACCGGGAAGGTGCAGAAGACGGAGGAACTGGAGGTTTTGGACATTGATGAAGAGCGGTACCGGAGAGAGGAGTTAAGCACAAGGCTTTATGGTTATCTTCTGGTGCCGAAGGAAAAGACGCTGACACAGAACCGCAAAGCGCCGACCCCCGTCTCTGAGACGGCATCGATTGAGGCGATTGCCTATGATATAATAGAAGCGATGGAACCGGAGACCTGCTATCTCATCGGCGCGGGAACCACGACCAGGGGAATCATGCATCTTTTGGGTCTAAAGAATACTCTGATCGGAGTAGATCTGATATGCGGCAAAAAGCTTGTGGCGGCCGATTTGTACGGGGATACGATTTTGTCATATATTAAAGGAAGAAGAACAAAACTGATCGTGACGGTAACCGGAGGCCAGGGCTATCTGTTCGGCCGCGGCAACCAGCAGCTTACCCCGGATGTCATAAAAGAAATCGGGAAAGAAAATATTATCATACTGGCGACAAAGGCAAAGCTGGCGGCGCTGGGAGGACGGCCGCTGCTGGTAGATACCTATGATGAGGCGTGTAATCTTTCCCTTTGCGGGTATTACCGTGCGGTCACCGGGTATGGGGAATATACAATGTGCAGGGTGACAATAGATTGATGAGTAATTGAGGATGGAGGACGCGTCCGGAACGGACCGGGGCCGGTGTGGCGAGGGGGAGTTTTTCTGAGTCTTCCGTCCCCGGTTGGAGGTTGTCGT
>NZ_KE992799.1:24378-24829 GCF_000466485.1 [Clostridium] symbiosum ATCC 14940
TGTCGTGAGGGGGGAATCCGGCCGGAATGAATTGTTACGGGGACCGCTCGCGCTTATTGGAGTGCGCAGCGGAATGCTAAGCTCGTGAGGGACCTCGCTAAGCACCGGCGGACTCCCATGTCCCCTGCACAATTGATTCCGCCTACTTCCCCGGTTCAGGTTATTGCCGGGGACAAAAGACTCAGGCGAAGTTTTTCTCACACCGGCCCCGGTCCGTTCCGGACGCTGATTGTCTCCAGCCTCAATGGGGGAGGTAACCTTGTCGCTGCCACTACATATTACCAATAACTAACAGTAGGAATAGCGTGGTAGTTCTTCAATTAAATATTACGGTGATATTACACCAAACGATAACCGGCACGCCCCACGCACAGGTCACCGCCAATCACAGCAAATATACTCAAGCAACTACATCAGCCCATATCCAACATATATCAAACGCATATGGATG
>NZ_KE992799.1:24929-25203 GCF_000466485.1 [Clostridium] symbiosum ATCC 14940
AGTGGACGGGGCCGGTACACCCGGCGGAGTCTTTTGTCCCGGAGAAAATATACCTTTGGGGCGGAGGAGAGGATATAGTCTGCGGATGCCTTTGGAATCCATCGCTGATTAGCGAGGTACTATCGAGCTTAGCAGCGTGATGCATTCCACCGAGTGGAAACGTGCTCCGCAGACTATATCCTCTCCGCAGTCCCAGCCCACACGACAACCTATCCCCGGGACGAAAGACTCATCCAACTACCCTCACCCCGTCCGCTGGCCGTACCGGCGGCGT